>JAJDNG010000237.1 GCA_022340845.1 Gammaproteobacteria bacterium
GAAACGCTTTTTTAGCGCCGCGATAATTTCAACAGTGTCATCCATGGACAGCGTAGTCTGAGTGACATAAGACAGCTCTTCCGGATTTTGGACCTGGAGTTGTTCCGCATCTGCGACGTTTTCCACCAAATACATGCGGCCGTTCATGCGATCGTTGGTTTCGTATTGGCCCATGGTGCCTTCCACTTCGGGGTGACCGGCATGGCCGATCAATACACATTCATTCCCGGCTTGTTGGTGTTTGACCACTTCGATGTGCACTTTGGTCACCAGCGGACAGGTGGCGTCGAAAACTTTTAAGCCGCGGTCTTTGGCTTCAGTTTGTACGGCTTTAGATACACCGTGGGCGCTGAAGATGACGGTGGCGTCGTCCGGGACTTCCGACAACTCATCCACGAATACCGCGCCTTTGTTGCGCAGGTTGTCGACGACGTATTGATTGTGGACCACTTCGTGGCGCACATAGATGGGAGCGCCGAAGGATTCCAGGGCGCGTTCTACGATTTCGATGGCGCGGTTTACGCCGGCGCAGAAACCGCGGGGATTGGCTAGGAGTATTTTCATTGCATTTATCGTATTTAAAATAAGTGTGTAATGTTGGAGTGGCGCTGTTCGCCTAATCTGGCGCCTTGCCTCACCAAAACCGCTGGTAGCAGCCCACCATTGAGTTGCTACGAGGGTGATTCAACGGACAATATTTCCACATCGAAAGTAATTTCATGTCCCGCCAGAGGATGATTGAAATCCACTTTTACTGCACCCTCCCCTATTTCCCTAATTGTTCCCGGCACTTCATCACCTGCCGGTGTGTTGAACTCAATAATAACGCCTTTGGCCAGTTGCATATCTTGAGGAAACTCATCTCTTGACATGCTATGTACGTTGTCCGGGTCGTGGTAGCCAAAGGCAAGATCGGGCTCTATGGTTAAGGTTTGTTTGTCACCTGCTTTAAGGCCGTACAATGCCAACTCCAATCCTTGTATCATAGTACCGTCTCCCATTACGAACTCCAGTGGTTCATTGTCATCGCGAGTCGTTTCCGCTACTGTGCCGTCTTCCAGACTGATACTGAAGTGCATACGCACTTTACTGCTCGGACCGATTACGGTTGCTTGGGAGAATTCACTAACCACTGTTTGAGTTTTCGGCGGAAGTTTGTCGGGCTTTTTTGTGGCTGCGGAAACTGTCATAAATCAATATACCGGCGCCTACCGTAATGGCGGAATCGGCTATGTTGAATGCCGGCCAATGGGCACTACCCGCATACACGTCGATAAAATCAATAACGTAACCCAGGGATAGCCGGTCCCAGACGTTACCCAGCGCGCCGCCCAATATCATGGCCAAACCAACCGCCAGCCATGCCTGGCCTTTTTGCAATCGAGCCAACCACACCACGATGGCAGCACTGACAACAATCGCCACGGTACTGAAAAACCAGCGCTGCCATCCCGAAGCATCGCTTAAAAAACTGAATGCCGCGCCGGGGTTGTGCATCAAGGTCAGATTAAATCCTGGGAATATATTCACCGGCTGATGCAATTGCAGGTTTTCGCTGGCCATGGCTTTGGTGATGACATCCAGAATAATGACCAGGCCTGTCAGCCACAGCCACTTTAGCATTGGTGCTTTGGATTCAGTTTGATCGTTTGCCACTTCTGGTCCCATGAATCTAAGTTCTCATCGATCAGCTTAGAATGCTGCCTGAGTTTTTCCTAAAGGCGAATATCATAATATCCAATAGTATCCTGTAGGTTGGGTGGTGGGAAGAAGCCCAACATTGGCGGTATTCTAAGCTATTAATTGTTGGGCCTTGCCCCTCAGCCCAAATTACAGTTCACAAGTCCTTTCTATTTTTTCACGAATTCTTACACAGTCTCACTGCGCGTACTGTGTAAGAATGAAAATCCTTCCAGACTACACAAACTTCCTCGGCTCGCCGTCTCCATCGACATTGTCCACACAACGCCCACACAATGTCGGGTGTTCGGCATGCGAGCCCACATCTTCACGATGGTGCCAGCAACGCTCGCATTTCGAAAACGCGGATGGCGCCACGGTAACCCAGATTTCATCACCATTGCTAAGTGTGTAATGAATACTGTCATCACTGCGTTCGGTGTCCCTATGAATGCGAGCATAGGACGTAATCAAGGCAAACCGCAGCTCGTCCTCCAACAGGCCGAGCTTGTGATAGATTTCTGTGCCGCAATACAAATCCACTTCCGCCGCCAACGAAGAGCCTACACCGCCTGCGATGCGCAATTGCTCCAACTGTTTGGAAACCGCATCGCGCACTTCCAATACTTGCGACCAGAATGCGTCATTCATCGCGTCACTGTCTTGAACTTCAGGTAACTCACTCCAGGAGGTTAACAACACCGATTGCTCGGCTTTATCACCCGGGATGTGCCGCCAGATTTCTTCCGCGGTAAAACTGAGTATGGGTGCTATCCATTTTACCAATGCATTAACGATGTGATACATGGCGGTTTGCGCCGAGCGCCGCGCTACACTGTTTTCCTGCGTGGTGTATTGGCGGTCTTTGATGACATCGAGATAAAAACTGCCCATATCCACATTGCAGAAGTTGTGCACCCGCTGGTAAATCTGGTGGAATTCATACGCATCGTAGGCTTTGATTACCTGGGCTTGCACTTGCGCGGCTTTGGATATTGCCCAACGGTCCAGTGCCAGCATGTCTTCGGGTTGCAGCAAATGTGCTTTGGGATCGAATCCCGCCAGGTTGGCCAACAAAAACCGCGCCGTGTTTCGCATACGCCGGTACGCATCGGCGGTGCGCTTGAGAATTTCATCCGACACGCTCATCTCACCACGGTAATCGGTGGCCGCTACCCACAGACGCAAAATGTCCGCGCCCAACTGATTAACGACTTTCTGTGGCGCCATCGCATTTTTTTCGGACTTGGACATCTTCCGGCCTTTGGCGTCCACGGTAAAACCGTGAGTGAGTACGGCCTTGTACGGCGCAGCATTGCGTATGGCCACCGACGTCAACAAGGATGATTGAAACCAGCCCCGGTGTTGGTCCGAGCCTTCCAGATACAAATCCGCCGGCACGTGCAACTGGGGACGTTTTTCCAAAACGGCCGCATGGGTTACGCCGGAGTCAAACCATACGTCCAAAGTATCGGGCACTTTTTCATAGTCGCTTGCGTCGTCCCCCAACAATTCTTCGGGCTGCAGGGAAAACCAGGCGTCGATACCTTGTTGTTCCACGCGCTTGGCTACCTCTTCCAGCAACCGGTCTGTTTCCGGGTGCAGATGGCCGCTTTGCTTGTTAACAAATAAAGTGATGGGTACCCCCCAGGTACGTTGCCGGGAGATACACCAGTCCGGGCGACCGTTTACCATGCCTTCGATACGCGCCTGACCCCAGTTGGGAATCCATTGGATATTCTTGATCGCCTTCAAAGCGGAATCGCGCAATCCGGCTTGCTCCATGCTGATAAACCATTGCGGCGTGGCACGAAATATAATCGGGGTTTTATGCCGCCAGCAATGGGGGTAACTGTGGCGCAAGGATTCATCGTGCACCAGGTTGCCATTGGCTTTTAACACTTCGATAACATGATCATTGGCTTTAAATACGTGCTCGCCGGCAAACAATTCCGTATCCGGCAGAAAACAACCGTTTCCGCCCACGGGATTGTAGACATGCAGTTTGTATTTGCTGCCCACTACGTAGTCATCCTGGCCGTGTCCCGGTGCCGTATGCACCGCGCCGGTACCGGATTCCTTGGTGACATGATCGCCCACGATAATCGGTACTTCCTTATCGTAAAACGGGTGTTTTAAGCTAATACCTTCCAGATCCTTGCCGCTGCCGTAGGCCACCACCCGGTAATTGTCCCGGCCATAGCGGCCCATGGCGTCTTTGAGCAGTTCTTCGGCGATCACCAGACGCTCCGCGCCGTGTTCGCCATCGGTTTGCACTACGGCGTATTCGAATTCCGGATTCAACGCAACGGCCTGGTTGGCTGGCAAGGTCCAGGGGGTCGTCGTCCAAATCACAATCGAGATAGGCCCTTTGCCCTCGTGGCCGTTCACGTGGTGCACCCGCTCCAAAAACGCGGTTTCGTTCAAGACCGGAAAACGCACATCGATGGCGGGCGAAGTCTTGTCTTCGTACTCCACTTCCGCCTCGGCCAACGCCGAACCGCAATCGGTACACCAGTGCACCGGCTTATAGCCTTTGTGCAAATGACCGGCTTTGATAATTTTGCCCAGCGCTCGGATGATCTCGGCTTCGGTCTCGAAATCCATGGTGAGGTAAGGATTCTGCCAGTCCCCCAACACGCCCAAACGGATAAAATCCTGGCGCTGGCCATCCACTTGTTTTTGCGCGTAGTCGCGGCAGCCCTGGCGGAACCCGGCAGCATCGACTTTGCGCCCCGGTTTGCCCAGTTTCTTTTCCACATTTAATTCAATGGGCAAGCCGTGACAATCCCAGCCAGGGACATAAGGCGCGTCATAGCCGCTCAAGGTTTTGGATTTGATGATGATGTCTTTAAGGATTTTGTTGAGCGCATGGCCGATGTGTATATCGCCATTGGCGTACGGCGGACCGTCGTGCAGGATAAACGATTTGCGCCCCTGACCAGCCTCGCGCAGTTTTTGATACAAATCGATTTCATCCCAGAATTTCAGGGTTTCCGGCTCGCGATTCGCCAGGTTCGCCTTCATGGGGAAGTCGGTTTTAGGCAAATTGAGCGTGTCTTTATAATCCTTTTCCGTTGTCACTTTATTAACCTTGTTTTATTACTTCAAAGAGCAATTTTTTAAGCCTATGGTTGAATTTCTAATTGAATTTTCTAATTAAATTAAAGTTTGTGGTACAAGATTCTTCACAAAAAGCGCTCAGAATGACACACCATATGCGTAGCGTCGAACCCGCTATTCTACTCGCTTGTATGCCTCAGCTTCCAGTCAAAATGGTCCGTGCCTGCTGCGCATCAAGATGAATCTGCTGTTTCAACGCGTCAAAAGACTCGAAGCGCTTTTCATCACGGATTTTCTGCACAAAAGACACTTCGATGTGCGCCCCATAGATGTCTTTATCGAAGTCGAACAAATGCACTTCCAGCAAGGTCCGGGTACCGCAAACCGTGGGGCGGGTCCCTATATTGGCCACGCCGTTGACCGGGTATTGTTCCACATCGTTCATTTGTACGGCATACACTCCTAATATGGGCGTATTTTGGCGATGCAAATAAATATTGGCGGTGGGAAAACCGATGGTTCTACCGCGTTTATCGCCATGCGCCACCCTCCCGCACATGCTGTAGGGACGGCCAAGCAACCGTTTGACGTGCTGAAGGTCACCTTGCCACAGGGCTTGCCGAATTAAGGTGCTGCTAACGCGTTCATTACCAAGAGTAAACGAATGGGTATTTGCCACTTCGAAACCGTATTGTTTTCCGGCCTGAACCAGCATCTCAAAGTCGCCCTGGCGGCCTTTACCAAAGCGAAAATCATCGCCTACCACCAAATAACGCACCTGCAGACCGTCGACTATTATTTTGTCGATAAATTCTTGCGCCGTCAGATTGGCTAAATAGCGGTTGAAATCAAGGCATAGCAAGCGGTCGATGGCATGCGGCTTAAGCGCCAGCATTTTCTCCCGCAGCCGGGTCAGGCGCGGCGGTGCTTGCTCCGGACGAAAGAACTCTTGTGGCTGAGGCTCAAACGTGATGACCGTGGCGGGCAATTCCAACTCCCGGGCTTTTTCGCTGGTTTGTTTCAACACTGCTTGATGACCTAAATGCACGCCATCGAAATTGCCGATGGTCGCCACGCAACCACGGTGCCGGGGATAAAGATTGTGTACACCTCTTATGAGTTCCATAACCCTCAAACACTAATCATTGTGACGCAACAGTTCGCGAAAATTCATGCGCAGTATGAGTAATGTCGCAAAATACGCCGCACCGCCAATGGCCACCCACATTAATAAGTGCATAGCACGATGATACGCAGTCCACTGCAGCCATTGATTAATATCCGCATAAGCAAAATACAGCGACGCGACCATAACCCCGCAGGCAACACCGACGCGCAGAATCAACAACCACCAGCCTTTATCGGGTCGATAAACGCCTTCTTTGCGCAACCCGTGCAACAACAGCCAGGAATTAAATATGGCCGAAATCGCCGTCGCCAACGCCAATCCCACGTGAGGCGCGTCATAGTGTAACTGAACCATGCTGAATACAAAGCCCACCGTCAACACCATTTTAAAACCCACCGTTTTGATGGCGATTTTCACCGGGGTTTTGGTGTTTTGCCGGGCAAAATAGCCCGGTGAGAGCACTTTGACGTAAATAAATCCCAACAATCCCAGCGCATACGCCATCAACGCCAGTTCTGTCATCCTAAAATCATGCGCCCCAAATTCACCGTATTGGAAAATGGTTGCTATCAGCGGACCCGATAGTGCGATCAGCCCTACCGCCGCCGGTGTCCCAATCACCATCACCCAGCGCATCGCCCAATCCAGGGTGTGGGAAAACTTTTCCGGATCGGCACTGGCGTGCCGGGCGGATAAACTGGGTAAGATCACCGTGGCCAACGCCACGCCGAACACCCCAAATGGAAATTCCACCAATCGGTCCGCGTAATACAGCCAGGATATACTGCCCGTTGCCAGAAACGACGCCACCCACACATCGAACAATAAATTCAATTGCTGCACCGAAGAGGCAAATATAATGGGAATCATCAAGGTCCTGATTTTGGTCACGCCCGGATCCCGCCAACCCCATTTCGGCCACGACAACAGTTTTAATTTCCAGATAAACGGCAACTGAAACGCCATTTGGGTAATCCCCGCCAGGAAAACCCCCCAGGCCAAGCCAACAATCGGTTGTTCCATATGGGGCGATATCCACACTGCCGCGGCCACCATACACACATTCAGCAGTACGGGAGTAAACGCCGGTATGGCAAATTGTCCGTAGCTGTTCAAAACCCCGCCCGCCAAGGCGGTTAAGGAGATAAATAAGATATAGGGAAAGGTGATTTGCAGCATTTGCGACGTCAAATCCAACTTGGGCTGATCGTCGATATAGCCGGGCGCAAACAGGATCACCAATAGCGGCGACAACACCACGCCCAGAAAAGTCACTACAAACAAGATACCGGCTAGCGTTCCCGTAACGTGTTGCGCAAGATGTTTCACGTCATCATGCGGCCGTTGGGTTTTATATTCGGTCAGTACCGGGACAAACGATTGAGCAAACGCCCCTTCGGCAAATAAACGTCGCAAAAAGTTGGGGATCTTAAAAGCGATAAAGAACGCATCGGTGGCCGCATCCGCACCGAAATAACGGGCGAACACCACATCCCGTATTAGTCCAGAAACACGGGATAAAAACGTATTGACGCTGACAATCGCAGTGGACTTGAATAAGCGGCCGCTCATAAACCAGGAAACACCTCTAACGTATTGTTTTTAATGTCTATTTTAGCCGGACTGCCGAGGCATCCCAGCGGCTTGAATGGCAAAGCCAAGCAGTTTACCGGGCTTGGAAGCAAACAACCAGCCAATTTTTCCAACCTTTATAGCGTTGACAAATGGCTTGAAAACGAGCATATTACGCGGTTCCATTTTCCAGCATTTAAGAACAACATTTTTCAGGAGCTATAACTTGGCCAACTCAGCACAAGCCAGAAAACGCGCTCGCCAAGCGGATAAAAGCCGCATTTTAAACGCGAGCCAAAGATCGGAATTTCGCACATCTGTAAAAAAAGTGGTATACGCCATCGAAGCCGGTGACAAAAACAAAGCGGCGGAGAGTTACAAAGTTGCTGTGCCGATCATCGACGCCATGGCCGGCAAAGGCATCATTACCAAAAATAAGGCAGCACGGCATAAAAGCCGTTTGAATGCGCGTATCAAGGCTTTAGCCTGATACTTAAGAACTGTCAATTTGTGTGAAAAGCCGGTCTTGGACCGGCTTTTTGTTTTACCCTGTTTTACGTGGGCTAAAAACTGAAACTTACACCGCCTTGTACGCCGTAGTTATCCTGGCTGCTTTTCGGTTGCCAAACCTCCACATTCCTCCCGCTATTATTGTCATACACCACTACCGAATCGGACGCGTCAAATCGGTAGCTGTCATAAAAGGCTTCTACTGTCAGTAATAACTTTTTTGTTAAGCGAATGTGGTTGTAGAAGTTAAAAAAAGTAGAAACACGGCCCTTGGGCTCCAAAGTGATATCATCGTCGAAACCTGAATCTTCCTTACGAATAAACTCATTGGTTAACACCGGCAATTTGAATCCGGCAATAAATCGAGCCTGCCAGTTTCCGGCTTGCCAATAGGGTCCGGTTCCTACTCTCAAATTGAAAATAGTATATTGTTCCGTAGCTCCACTCACTGAGCGTCCCGTAATGTCCGTGGAATTATCAATATCCCGGACCCAACTGTCATAGCCACCGCGCCCGATGATATCCCAAGCGAATGTGCCACGCGCGTTTCCCGCTCGATAACCGGCCTCGCCCTCAAGCATTAGCCCAGTGTAATGAGTATCAGAAGTAACCGGCACGCCATCCTGGGTTTGGCCGTCGTATTCGACGGCGCCAAAATACAGCCTGGCTTCCGCGCGATAGATAAAATTCTTCTTGGTTCGGAGCGTGTTGCCTAAAAAGCCGCTAAGCGCGTAACGCGTACCGGTTTCATCCAAAAGTTTGGATCCATCGTCATCAAATTCTTCCCACACGAAGTGTTCAAGTCCTGCTTTTCCACCGAAATCAATGGATGCCGCAAAACCCGGCCATGGGAATAACACACAAAGTAAAGCCAGGCTATTAACGAATCCCCTCATTCCTCTACACTGGCGGCGTAGGTTCATTATGTTTGACCTCTTAACGTTCCTTTATACGATAGGGAGCATTACACCAACACCAAATTATCCCTGTGGATCATCTCCGGTTCGTCCACGTAGCCCAGAATGATATCTATCTCCTTGCTGGGCCGGCCGCGAATTTTGGCGGCCTCTTCCGAGTTATAATTCACCAGACCACGGCCAATTTCCTGACCGGTGGGATCACAGCAACTGACCAGTTCGCCGCGCTTAAACAAACCTTCCACCGCGGTCACGCCGACAGGTAACAGGCTTTTTCCGGATTCGCGCAAGACTTTTACCGCGCCGTTATCCAACACCAGTTTGCCGCGGGCCTGTAATTGTCCCGCCAGCCATTGTTTGCGCGCCGCCAGTGGCTCCTGGTCGGGCAACAATAACGTGCCCACAGATTCTCCGGATAAAATACGCTGGATAACATTATCGACGCTGCCACTGGCAATAATAGTGGAAGCTCCCGAGCGTGCCGCCAACCGGGCCGCGCGCAATTTAGTCTGCATGCCGCCACGCCCATAACTACCAGCGCCGCCCATGACCATAAGATCCAAGGCGTTGTCGTTGGCTTGCGCCTGCGGGATGAATTGAGCATCGCTGTGATGGCGGGGATCTTTGTCGTACAACCCTTGCTGGTCGGTGAGCAATATGAGCAAGTCGGCCACGGCCAGGTTGGCCACCAGGGCCGCGAGGCTGTCATTGTCGCCAAATTTGATTTCTTCGGTGGCGACAGTGTCGTTTTCATTGATCACCGGGATAACGCCTAACCGCAGTAGTGTGTTGATGGTACTTCTGGCGTTTAAATACCGCCGGCGATCGGATAAATCATCATGGGTCAGCAAAACCTGTGCGGTGTGTATGCCGTGGCGCTGAAATTGGGATTCATACGCCTGTACCAATCCCATCTGCCCTACTGCCGCGGCGGCTTGCAGCTCATACAAAGCACGGGGCCGCTGCTTCCATCCCAGGCGCTTCATGCCTTCGGCGACCGCGCCACTGGAGACCAGGATAGGATTGACGCCTTTATTTAACAGCTGCACGACTTGCTCCACCCAATGGGCGATGGCCTGTATGTCCAGGCCACGGCCATTGGCGGTCAACATGGCGCTGCCGATTTTTACGATGCAGCGTTTAACATGACTAAAATCGCGTGTTTGGTTCATTAATTGTTGCTGTGTTTTTGTTAACGTATTATCGAAGCTGCCATTCTCTTACGGGGAACTCCACAAAAAAGAGCTCTATAAAAAAGAGAATTCCACAAAACCGTGTTTTCATAGCGTGCAGCGCGCGCACGAAAATCTATCTATTCTCTCGCCCTTAACGCACGCACGTTACGTCACCGGTAGGAGCGGGTATGCCCGCGATCCGCGACGGCGAAGCCCCCGTTAGTCGCGCCCCATGGGGACGCCCCTACAGGCCACCGTTGATGTCTTTCATCACGGCCTATTGCTGTGCGAGATACTCTTCCCGCCGCTGCTCAATATAATCCATCAACTTATACACCAGCTGTTGGGTACCCGTGTGGGTATACGCCGAGATTTTAAACACCGGTCCTTGCCAATCCAAGCCTTTGATGACCTTGTCACACACGGCCTCACATTCGTCATCGGGCAACAAGTCGATTTTATTAAATACCAGCCAGCGCTCTTTGCCGTACAGATCTTCGCTGAATTTCTTTAACTCATTATCTATGGTCAGCGCATTTTGCAGCGGATCGCCTGCGCCTTCATATGGGGCGACATCCACTAAGTGTAAAATCAATGCCGTGCGGGACAAGTGCTTGAGAAACTGAATACCCAGCCCCGCGCCTTCCGAAGCACCTTCAATCAGCCCGGGGATATCCGCGATGACAAAGCTTCGATGCGACTCGATACTGACCACGCCCAGATTGGGATATAATGTCGTGAAGGGATAATCGGCAACCTTGGGACGGGCAGCGGATACCGCGCTGATCAAGGTGGATTTGCCGGCATTGGGCAACCCCAACAAGCCCACATCGGCCAGAACCTTCAACTCCAGCTGCAATAAACGCGTTTCACCCGGAGTGCCGGGTGTGGCCTGGCGGGGGGCGCGGTTGGTGCTGCTTTTAAAATGGGTGTTGCCCAAGCCGTGTTTGCCACCCTTGGCCACCAGCAGTTGCTGGTCGTGTTCCACCACATCGCCGATCAGCTCTTGGGTGTCAGCGTCGGTGACGATGGTCCCTATGGGCACCCGGACGAAACAATCGTCACCGGATTTGCCGGTACAATTTCTACCCATGCCGTTTTGCCCGCGCTGTCCCTGGAATTTGCGTTGATGGCGGAAATCCGCCAAGGTGTTCAACCCTTCGTCCCCCACCAGATATACGCTGCCGCCATCGCCGCCATCGCCGCCATCGGGGCCGCCGAAGGGAATGTATTTTTCCCGGCGAAAGCTCACACAGCCATTGCCGCCGTCGCCGGCGTGGACTTGTATGCTTGCTTCATCAACGAATTTCATAATTTATACTATATGCCAAAAGCCCCAAACGAAAAGCCCCGCGGGAGCGGGGCTTCGGAACGTCTATCTGTGCAAAGATCGCTTAGGCAGGCAGCACGCTCACAAATTGGCGATTTTTCGGGCCTTTTATCTCAAATTTCACCGCCCCGTCGACCTTGGCGAACAACGTGTCATCTTTACCAATACCAACATTTAATCCGGGATGGAATTTGGTGCCTTTTTGGCGTACCAAAATACTGCCCGCGCTAACTTGCTGACCACCGAAGCGTTTTACGCCTAAGCGCTTGGAATTGGAATCGCGACCGTTACGAGTACTACCTGCTGCTTTCTTGTGAGCCATTATTCGTTACCTCAAACCTTTTTTCTGTGCTTTGAAAGACTGTGCTTTGAAAGACTATGCTGAAATGCTGTCGATTTGGATTTCAGTATATTGTTGTCTGTGCCCTTGGTGCTTGCGATGATGCTTGCGGCGGCGGAATTTGACGATTTCCACTTTTTTGCCTTTGCCGTGGGCTTTTACGGTGGCGCTGACTTTGCCGCCTTCAATATAGGGAGCCCCAACTTTTACATTATCACCATCGGCAACCATTAAAACCTGCTCCAGGTCCACAGAAGCGCCTTCGTCCGCGGCCAATTTTTCCACTTTCAGGGTCTGGCCTTCGCTGACTTTATATTGTTTGCCACCGGTTTTGATCACCGCATACATTGCTGAACTCTCCACGATATGTTCCGTTAATACCTTGTTTATTGTATGGGTATTATTTCGCCCCACTACAAAAGACCGGGAATTTTACCGGGGTCTCAGGGTAAGGTCAATTGTTTTGTCCGTGAAAACCCCAAGCCTTTATAGAATAGGCCGTAATATAAAAAAATAAAGTAAATCGATACTATACAATCACAAGAAGCTTGACAGGTTTTAGCCGCAAACCTAGCATGACGCTTATGCATAAAATCGCTGAACAACAACAAACTTCCACGCCGATAAACCCTGAGGCGATCTACGAACTGGTTGCCGACGGCATGCAGGCCGTTAACCGCATCATCGAAAACCGGCTGCATTCTGAAGTCGTGTTGATC
>JAJDNG010000242.1 GCA_022340845.1 Gammaproteobacteria bacterium
ACGTTGCCCAAGCATCGAATTCCATAAAATAACAATATAAAACGGGCTATCGCCAATCACTGTCTGAATTTTTGTCGCGCCAGCATCTCTGCCATCTTGTCACCGCCCTTGAAGCTCGTCTTATCGATGGGCGTGGGCTACCGTTGTCATACTTTACACTGATTTCGCAAAGCGCTTCGCCAGCACGGGCAAGGCAACAGACTGCAATGGATAATTGGCGGTGGACTTCCCGACACTTAATGGGGTTGACTACAAAATCCCGGCACGCATGCACACGGGGTGACTCGTCCGTTGCACTCAATTACGGGGTTGTCTAAAGGGGGCTCTCGAAAGGGGTTGTAATAAACCTCCCCCGTATAACGGACACCTTGTCAGTGGAGGTTTTCTCTGCAAAGTCTGGCACGCTTACTTATCGCCTCTTACACATAAAGGTGTGAGGCTTGATGTGATGCGCGCATGTGGGCTGGAAGTGTCCGCCTCTCCCAGAATACGCATGTAATGAACACAGGCTATCTCTGTTCGCAAATGACACATGTCAAGCAAACGCTGTTCTGCTACCTCCGAATAGCGAGGTTGCGCAGAATTCGTGGTCTCTGCTCGGCGAATCAGGTAAGCTCATTGCCCTGATGTTTTTCAAAAAACCCAGTTAGCGTACGGGAGGTAAAACAATGAGTACGGCTGCTTTCCAGGCCGCGGCAGAACGGCCCCTCTATTTACCCCAGGGAAATGAGTGCAATGTATTGCGCTCAGCGTACCACCGGCAGTTACCACTACTCATCAAAGGCCCCACCGGGTGCGGCAAAACCCGTTTTGTCCGGTTCATGGCGGCTGAACTGGCTCGGCCGCTATACACGGTGTCTTGTCACGATGAACTCTCTTCAGCGGATCTGGTAGGCCGGTTTCTTATCCGCGGGGAAGAAACGGTTTGGCAAGACGGTCCATTAACTCGAGCCGTGCGAGAAGGCGCCATTTGTTACCTGGACGAAGTGGTGGAGGCGCGCAAGGACACCACGGTGATTTTGCATCCGCTCACCGACGATCGGCGGGAACTCCCGCTGGAGAAAACCGGCGAGGTTATAAAAGCGCCACCGGAATTTATGCTGGTCATATCCTACAATCCAGGTTACCAGAACATGTTCAAGAATCTGAAACCCAGCACCCGTCAACGCTTTGTGGCCATGACGTTTAATTTCCCCAAACCGGATCTGGAAGCGCAAATTGTCGAACAGGAAACCAATATCCAGGCCCCACTGGCCAAAAAGCTCGTGACGCTAGGCGGCAACCTGCGCGCGTTAGAAGGCCATGACTTGGAGGAGGTTCCATCCACGCGTTTGCTGGTGCATGCGGCGAGCCTCATCATGGACGGACTTAGCCCCGCTGAGGCTTGTCGCGTCGCTTTGGTGGAAGCATTATCGGACGACCCTGTAATCCAAGAAGGTGTCTGGGAAATCGTACGGTCTATTTTCCCTGCGTAACATTTCATTGGTGTATTCCAAGAACAGCGCCATGCGATTCATCGAACACCTTCCACTGAACCTGGCTTTAGGATTGCAGGCTGTGCCAACTTTTCCCGAAGCGATGGTAAAACTCAATGACATCGAAAAAAGTCTAAATATCTATTTGCATGCACTGATGCGCTCCTGTGAACACAAGGTGGTAGCGGCGGATAAGAAACGCGGCCTGCCCCGGACATTGTCCTCCCAACGTCATTTCAACGCACTGGTATGGCAGGACAGCAGTTACGCCCACTTGCCGGACTCCATCCAACGATTTGACGATGCCACGCTTAACCGGGATATGTACTACTGGCTTGCCGCCTATATCGCTTTTGATCAACCACTGCCGCCACCGGCAACAGAACAACGACCGCTGTCATCGGCGTTGGGGCATCTATTGCAAGGCGTTATGACCAGCGCCCGAGTGCTTAAGTCCTGCCCGGGGCTGGTCGATCGTTACCAACGCTTGTGCGCGGCGTGTTTGGCAGAGCGTGAAATCATCGTGCCGATACTCAACCAACGTCGGAACCAAGCGGCCGCAATCTTAGAGTCTGGTATCCGCCGCGCTCTGGGGGATTTGGCCACTGTCGTGCCCCGTTGGCTGGAGCACGCCATCGATGCCGCGGAAGTAGGCATATTACTGCCAGACCCACCGGCGGAGTTATTAAAAACAACACTGCCGTTTTGGCCCGTCGCCATTTGGGGCCGGCCGGTACAAACCGCATCGCCCGACATTAACTTGTTAGACGAATTGATTGACGACGAGATGTTGGAGCGCACGCCCGATTCACCAGATGATCCCGAACCGGTTGATGCATCCGATTACCTGGAAATACCGGAAGAAAAAAAAGGCGACGAACTTACCGGAACCTATCTCTATCCAGAGTGGAATTGCAAAACCAATGACTATCGCGACAATTGGTGTCAGGTGATCGAGGATGTGCAGGAAAGCGAAGACTGGGCCGAACCCCCAGCTGAACTCAAGCAACTCTCGCGGCGAGTGCGCCGTCAGTTTGAGGCGTTACGCACAGACGATCGTTGGTTACGGCGGCTAACAGACGGCGAGGAAGTGGATATTGATGATTTTATCGGCGCCGTATGCGAACGTCGCGGCTGCGGATATGCGACAGAACGTTTGTACAAACACCGCAAGCGCGACGATAGGGAACTTGCGGTAATGGTGTTACTGGATGTCTCCAATTCCACTCAATTTCAGGTCGGCAATTGCCGTGTCATCGACGTGGAGCGCCAAGCCATGCTGGTGATGGCGGAAGCGTTGTCGGAAGTGGGGGACGTGTTCTCCATTTATGCATTCTCCGGCTACGGCCGCACTCAAGTGGATTGCCTTAGGCTGAAGGATTTCGATGAGAATTATGACGACAGCGTACGCGAGCGAATATTTTCCTTAACCCCTCGGGGCTCCACGCGCATCGGCGCGGCGTTGCGCCATATGGGCAAGCGCTTTATGCGTCGTTCGGAGCGCCATCGCCTGCTGCTTCTGCTGACCGACGGTCGGCCCTTTGATCCGGCCGACAACTACAAAGGCTTGTATGCGCTGGAGGACACCCGCAAAGCATTACAGGAACTGCACAACGACGGAATCTACGCATATGGTCTTACCATCGACAGTGCGGGACTGGAATATCTGCCTTACTTGTTTGGTCCGGGCAAATACACCGTGTTCAGTAATGTGTTGGCACTGCCGGAGTTTTTACCAAAGTTATATGCCAAATTAACGGGCTTGGGCAAATAATGGAGTTTTCGAGCAACGTTCAATGGCTTTTTGTGCAACCAAGTAAAAGTAATATTGATCGGCGTCGTTGCAAAATATATATCCCCCATAGCCCCCCATCTTGACACGATACAGCCTACCGGGAAAATGGATTTCGATCCCCTTGTCACGCGTCAAGTCTCACATGCTCGATCGTTTGACTCTATGGCTCTAGCCTTACGCCTCCATAGACCAGATCTTCTTGACCATTTGTTGCGCTCTAATCGGTATACCAAGGTACTTTTCAGTTCTATGGCAATGCGACTCATGTATCGACTGAGGCACAGAAAATAGGCACTTGCATCCAGTTCGTTGAATAACAATCGGTGTTTCTACGCCACACTTCGACCAATTAACCTACAGACTTACTCGGTTTCTTATCTGCTAGTCAGTTTAACGGCGGGTGGGAAGTTGAATACCGTCGAAATTTAGTTATTTTTTCTATTTCTTTTTCCTAAATTAAAAAATTATTAATTACTGAACTAGATGTCTATAATAGCCCCAAATGACTCTCTGAAGAAATTGCTATGAAAAAAAATAACCCAAATATGTTATCTCCACACCCAAAATTGATCTCTTTGCCCCCCCTCGCGATGGACAAACAAACCATCGCCGAAGACTTCGTGCGTTATTTCAACCGCACACTGGGGCGCGACGAATCACATTTTACGAATCATTACCTGTATGAAGCACTTGCCTACACGGTACGTGATCGATTAATGGATCGCTGGAAAAATACGCGTCTCACCTACGAACGGCACGATGTTCGACGCACCTGTTACCT
>JAJDNG010000253.1 GCA_022340845.1 Gammaproteobacteria bacterium
TATATTTACAGTCCGCAGGAGCACGCGCAGTGGCCGCCCGGCGCCGCCAGTCGCTGGTGGTTACATCACAGCTTAAAAGCCTTGCAGGCGCAGGTGGAGAAACTCGGCGGAAAGCTCGTTATACGCCAGGGCGACAGCCAAAATGTACTACTCGAACTCATCCGGCACAGCCGTGCCCAGGCGGTATTCAGCAATTACCTGTATGAACCGGCGTTAGCGGCGCGCGACCAGGAAATCAGCAAGGTCTTGCACAACCTGGGCGTGGACTTCCATCGCTACCATGGATCCGTGCTCATGGCGCCTGAAACTTTGCAGACCGGAAGCGGAACTCCATTTAAGGTATTCACGCCCTACTGGAAAAAACACCAGCAGCGCTACTCACCACAAACGCCACTCAACGCTCCCCGACATCTTAAACACAGCCACAACCGCCTCGCCAGCGTGTCAATCGACCGTTTGCCATTGCTGCCCAACATACATTGGTATCAAGGCTTACAACAGCACTGGCGGCCCGGCGAGCAACAGGCATTCAAAACCTTGCAGCGGTTTGCGCAATCCGCATTGGTCGGCTACAAAGAACGTCGCGATATTCCCTGCGAACCCTATACGAGTTCGTTATCGCCTTATTTGCATTTCGGCGAGATCAGCCCCAGACAAATCTATTGGCAGATCCAACAGCAACAGGGCACGGCGAAACAAACCCAATATGCGTCAGCGGAGACTTTTATCAAAGAACTGATCTGGCGCGAGTTCGCCTATTATGTATTGCATCACTTTCCGCACACCACCGATCAGCCGCTGGACCGGCGATTTCGCAACTTCCCCTACCTCAAATCCAACCACAAATTGCTCCGCGCCTGGCAAACCGGCACCACCGGTTATCCGCTGGTGGATGCCGGCATGCGGCAACTGTGGCATTGCGGTTGGATGCACAACCGGGTACGCATGATCGTGGCCTCGTTTCTGACGAAAAACGGTTTAATGTCCTGGAAACAGGGCGCGCAGTGGTTCTGGGACACGCTGGTGGACGCCGACCTGGCCAGCAACAGCTTTAACTGGCAATGGTGCGCCGGTTGCGGCGCCGACGCAGCGCCCTACTTCCGGATATTTAACCCGGTGACCCAAAGTCAGAAATTCGACCCCCACGGCGACTACATCAAAACCTGGCTGCCGGAACTGCGCGGTTTACCCGACAAGTATATCCACGAACCCTGGAAAGCCCCCGACGCCGTACAAACCCACTCGAAGGTCATTATCGGCAAACATTACCCGTCACCGGTCATCGACTTGCAACCCAGCCGCCAGCGCGCGCTGGACAGTTACCGGCAGTTCGTCAAATCTCCAACCAACAAATAACCCGCCCCTAACGGGCACACCGCAACGCGTAAACGCGTCCGCGCGCCCGACTTCGCACAACAATCCATAACTAATGTATAGCTTTTGCACATCTATCGTGAAATTCTAACTAGCTGTTTTTTCAGGCTTTTTAATTATTTTTTGAAATTAACTTGACTTATTTGTATCGCTTTTGTATAACTTTATACAGACGGTAGAAAAATTCTTCCGACAGCGTTAACACAACACGCCACTAACCAACAAAAGGAATACACCATGAACACAATATTCAAAACTAATGTAAACACTTCAGAACAAGGCCGCCGCTACATCATCGGCGCCGCCATCCTGGGCTTATTGCTGACCAACCCAACCATGCCGGCCTGGATTGCATTAGTCGCCTGCTATCCCATTTTTACCGCGTTGGTCCAGTGGGATCCGATTAACACCGTAATGCAGGCCGCCATCAATCGGTTCAAGCATAAAAACTCCATGACATTTGGAAAAACCACCACCGCATAAGTTTTAAAAAATGATGCAACGGGAATTAGCATGATCAACAAAACCACACTATTACCAAGTAAGATTATTAAGGGGCAGAGCGTAGAAACTCTCCATGCGCCTGACTGTAGCTCTGTCCCTTTTTTTACCGCAAAAGGTATCGCCTTGGTTATCGTGTGTTTGGTTTGGTTGCCTGTTGCAACCGATGCCCGCGAGGACACCAGCCACAACCTGGCGACAAAACAACAACAGTTGAGACTAACCTCATTGGGGTTATCCAAAGTGGGCGAAGGTCATATGAAATGGTTTGGGTTCTCCCTTTACCGGGCCAGCCTGTGGACGCAAAACGGTGTCTACCTTGGAATGCCTGAACAGCAGGTTCCAGATCAGGGCGTGTCGAACGGAAACCCTGTCGTGAATGGCATTGTTAACCAACCCGACTCACTGCCCATTGCACTACACATTGTCTATCAGAAAAACATCAGCCGCGAGACCTTGATAGACACTACCGTTAAGGAATGGCGGCGGTTAAAGATTGCCGACCAGCCACAACAGCTTCGCTGGGCGCAACAGTTACGTGGCATCTGGCCCGACGTTAAACCCGGTGACAGCATCACCACAGTGATGGATGACAATCATCACACAATATTCTTGGTCAACGGTCGTGATGCCGGCAAAGTCACCGACGTGCAGTTCGGACCGGCATTGCTGGCCATCTGGTTGCACCCGGAAACCCGGGCTGCGGATTTGCGCGTCCGGTTAATCGGACAGCAGGGAGGTTAAACATGGCTATGTTCAAATCAAGTAAAACAGTTGCGTTCCTATTGGTAACTGTATTCAGCATCACCATTGCCGGCTGTTCGGCAACCGTAGAAGACTACCAGGGCGAATCACCCCAACTCGATATGGCGAGCTATTTCAATGGCCCATTGCAAGCCTGGGGCATGTTTCAAAACCGCAGCGGCAAAGTCATCAAACGCTTTGAAGTTCAAATGCAAGGCAGTTGGCAAGGCGGTAAAGGCGTGCTGGACGAACACTTCACGTATGCCGACGGTACGACTCAACGACGCGTGTGGAAACTCCAAAAGCTCGATCAACACCGTTACCGCGGCACCGCGGATGATGTGGTCGGAGAAGCGACCGGCGTCGCCTACGGCAACGCGTTGTTCTGGACGTACACCATGGCCTTGGAGGTGGACGGCGAGGTCTATCACGTCGATTTCGACGACTGGATGTACATGATTGACCGCGACACCGTGATCAACCGCTCCGTAATGAAAAAGCTAGGATTCACGCTGGGCGAGGTCACCCTGGTGTTCCGCCGCTTGCAAACCTAGCACACTCTTAATAGTTCACAGAAAACATTCATTCACAGGAAATGCCCCATTCAGGAAGCAATATTATGTCAGCACCCAATGCCATCAAGCCCGCCGCGAATAAAGTCAATGCCAAAGCCGTTTTTTTACAATGGCTGGACACTTCGGCGGACCGCGCAACCAAAAACGACCAAGACCAAACACGCTCCAAGCAAGTCGACTGGATGCGAGTGGCACCTTTCATAGCCATTCACCTGGGGTGTTTGGGCGTATTCTGGGTAGGCTGGAGCCCCGTCGCGGTGGCCGTTGCAGTACTACTGTATTTGATTCGCATGCTGGCCATTACCGGTTTTTACCACCGCTATTTCTCCCACAAGAGTTTCAAGACCTCCCGGGTGGCGCAATTTATCTTTGCGTTAATCGGCGCTTCTGCCGCCCAGCGAGGGCCCTTATGGTGGGCGTCTCATCACAGGCACCACCACATTCATTCCGACCGGGAAGCCGATGTGCATTCCCCGAAACAACACGGGTTTTTGTGGAGTCACATGGGCTGGTTTACCTCCCGGGAAAATTTCAGCATTAAGCAGGATCGTATTCCCGATTTACGCAAATACAAGGAACTGCAATGGCTGGACCGCTATGACTCTGCGGTACCACTGACCCTTGGTATAGGACTTTATGCACTGGGATCCCTGCTGGCCTATAGCGCGCCGGGCCTGGGCACCGACGGCGGTCAATTGCTGGTGTGGGGATTCTTCATTTCCACGGTCGCCTTGTACCACGCCACTTATACCGTGAACTCCCTAGCCCACCGGTTCGGACGCCGGCGTTATAACACTACGGACGACAGCCGCAACAGTCTGCTCATCGCGCGACTGACTTGTGGCGAAGGCTGGCACAACAACCACCATCACTACCCGGGGTCGGTACGACACGGGTTTTTCTGGTG
>JAJDNG010000269.1 GCA_022340845.1 Gammaproteobacteria bacterium
TAACGGTAAATACCGGGAGGGAATGCGAATGATGGTGGGGTCGGCGTCTTCAGTGTCGGTATAATGCGGTACGATTAACGTGACTTGATGACCCAGGGATTCAAGTTCGTTTTTGAATGTATTTATGGATGTTGATACACCATTGATACGGGGAAAATACACATCCGAGATCATTAAAATGCGCAAGTATGTTCCTTCAGCGTTTCACCATTAGAGGCCAGATTATAAACCGGTTTTTAAAAAGTATGAAACTTTAGAAAACGCAAAATATCTTGGAGAAATGACAAGCAAATAAAACGGTAATTACGCGACTTGCTTAATGGGCTTGGTGGTAAGATCTTGCTGGCGTTTGTGCATTTGTTCGGCCCAGTGAAGAATTTCCATTTCACCGTTGCGGTGTTCCACCAGAGCCGTACAATTTTCAACCCAGTCGCCGGTATTACAGTAACGTACGCCATCCAAGTCGCGTATGTTGGATTTGTGAATATGACCGCAGATCACTCCGTCCACGTTTCTTCTGTGGCCCTCTCGGGCAACGGCCATTTCGAAGCGATTAATGTATTGGACCGCGTTTTTCACTTTGTGTTTGAGATAGGTAGAAAGCGACCAGTAAGGAAAGTTGAATTTTCTTCGAACAAAATTCACCATTCGGTTAAGTTCCAGGATAACATAATAAAAGTGATCGCCGATGATTTCTAAAATTTTATTGCACTTGACCGCGCTGTCAAACTCATCGCCGTGAAGTATGAGAAATTTCAAACCTTGTTGATTGATATGCAGGTCTTCTTTCTTGATTTCGATATTGCCAAAATGGGTACCTACGTGGTCGCGGAACAACTCATCGTGGTTGCCGGGAATATAGACCACTTTAGTCCCTTTTTTCGCTTTACTGAGTATTTTACGCAATACATTGTTATGCGCCTGTGGCCAGTACACGCTTTTTTTCATGCTCCAGACATCGACGATGTCTCCCACAAGATAGAGGTAATCGGATTTGGTATGTTTGAGAAAATCGAGGAGGTAGTCGGCTTTGCACCCTTTAAAGCCAAGGTGAACATCGGAAATCCAGATGGATCTAAAGTGTACCGGCTTAACTTTATGTATCTTTGCCATGGCGGAAATTCTGGCTCAGAATTTTTTCAGTGATGTTAAGGTTATGTGAATTTATTGTTACATTTTGAACATTCTGTGGTTGTACTTGCTCGATCTGGTATTAGTCTGCAATTGTTCGATAAGCTCCTTAATTTAAACGATACACCGCTACCGAGCCTTGGGAATTCCGTAGCGCGCCGATTTGATACGGTTACATATATTATGGGTGGATAGCAAACTGGAAGTAAACGTTTTTATTACGGAGCGATTTTAACCAGGCAGCAGATGCCTTGGTTAGGAAATTAGGCGGGTGATTGATTGCCAGCGCCGGACAATATCTCGCAGCCGGTCTATGCGGGTGTGGGGTGTGGTCTTATTGAGTGTCGTCGAGGGGGGAGATGAAATGCTCTGGTGGTATTTTCGCGCAGGCTATATTCATCCGGTAACCGTCGCAATGCGAATACAATTTCGGCCGTCTTGCTTCGCCTTGTATAAGGCTTCATCCGATCGGTTAAACAGCATTTTTTCATCATCGTTTTCGCACAATGTGGTTATGCCCAAGCTGATGGTCATGCGGATGAGCTGATTTTGATATGTGGTTTCCAGCCTTTCCACGCGCCGGCGGATTCTTTTCGCCAGGCGCAGCACGCCATCTTCGTCGGTTTCCGGCAACACGATCATAAATTCTTCCCCGCCATAGCGAAATAGCAGATCGGATATCCGCACGCTCTTCTCCGCGCATTTGACCAGCGACTGCAAGCAATAGTCACCGGCGGCATGGCCATACGTGTCGTTGATGGATTTGAAATGATCCACATCGAATAAGATGATGCCCAGGGAGCGGTTGTGCCGAGATGCGAGCTCTATTTCTCTGTGCAAGGCCGTGTTCATGGCGGCACGGTTACCGATGCCGGTGAGCGGATCTTTGTGGGCCGAATTTAATGCGACGGTGTAAAGAACGGCATTGCGTAACGGGTAGTGCAATGCACAAATCAAGCGTTCCAATTGTTCGATATCAGCATCGGAAAATTTTTTGTTGCGGGTGAGGCTTAGCAATCCCAGGTGTTGATCGTTAATCGATAATTCGTAAACGCACGAATGCCGCGCGGATTCGCCGATTACGACGTTAATATCTAATTTCTCGTTCACATAAGACAGATTTTCGTGATGAATGACGCCACGGATTTCTTCGCTGAATTGAGCGATGATTTCTTCAATGCTCAATGAAGTATGCAACAAGGTGGCGATTTGCATTACTTTGTCGTTTTTTTGCGAGAGTTCGCGAATTTGAGTGGGATTGATGATGGCTGCCAGATTGCCACTGCTGTTCACGGGCAATATTTTATTTTGTGTTGGTTGTGGCATGGTTGACATAAGACACCCTCGCGATGCTAGGTTTGCACATACACTTAATGTCACGGATTGTAGCGAGTTTTATGCCAGTTAATGCTGATTACATAGGCGTTGCAAATCAGAAACTTAAAGAGCAATTATTCCCCGTGACAAAATGCCGGCACTTACGGTGGCAAAAACCCGCGCCGAGGGCGTGCTGCTTGTGTATAACTCTGTGAACAAGGTGTGAAAAGCCAGTGCGCAAAATACCTCGGAGTGAAATACCTGGGAGTGAAATACCAGGGTGCAAAAGATTTCTGCGACTGATCAATAACAATCAATTACATGTAGTTCTGGGCATTAAACTTCTCACCGGTGACTCCGGAGCTGTCCGGGCCCATGAGATACAAATAGACGCTGGTGACTTCCTTAGGCGTGGGGAGTTTGTTGGGGTCTTGTCCCGGGTAGGCCAGGGCATGCATGCGGGTGCGAACCGGACCCGGGTCCACGCAATTCACCCGGATATCCGTATTGACTTCCAGTTCTTCGGCCATAATTTCCATCAAATTAATATTCGCCGCTTTTGACACCGCATAAGCGCCCCAGTAAGCCTGGCCCCGAAATCCCACATTAGCAGTGGTGAATATCAGCGAACTGTCTTTGCCTTTTTTTAATAATGGCAGGCAGGCCTTGGTTAACAGAAACGGTGCATTGAGGTTTACATGCAGCACATGCATCCATTGCCGCGGATCGTATTGCTCTATGGGGGTCAGCGTGCCCAGCACCGCGGCATTATGGACCAGACCATCCAACCGGCCGAACTCCTTGCTCAGGGTATTGGCCAGCAATTGATAGTCTTTAAGCTGCGCAATCTGTAAATCCATGGGGTAGATGGCGGGTTCGGGGGCATTGCTGGCGACGATGGTATCGTAGACGGCTTCCAGCTTTTTCAGCGTTTTGCCCAATAAAATGACGGTCGCGCCGTAGCGGGCGTAATCCTTGGCCACGGCGGCGCCTATGCCATCGCCGGCTCCGGTGACCAGGATCACGCGATCACGCAGCAAATCCGGTTCTGGTATGTATTGACTCATGCTGATTTCCTGATTTTGTTTAATCCGTTAAACACATTACACATTATTCTATTCATTCATTGACTCCATTACCCGGCGCGCAGCGCGCACCCCGCTACGCACGGCGCCTTCCAGGGTGGCAGGTAAACCCGTGTTAGTATAGTCGCCCGCGATCCAAAGACCTTGTACTGGTGTTGTATTGGCTGGTCTTATTTTATTGATATTCACCGCACAATGAAACGTTGCGCGTCTTTCCCGAACCACCATGGTATGGAGGGGTTGCGGCCAATGCGGAAAGTGTTGGGCCAGTTCCGATGTTACGGTTTGAATTAACTGTGCATTGCTCAGAGTCATATGTTTGCCCGGTCCGCTGATTACTACGGCCATAAGTCCGGCCTGGCCATAAATTTTACGGTCGAACACCCATTGCGAAACCGTGTCGACTATACCCAGCATATCCTGTTTTAACGAGAAATCCTCAGGGTATTGCAAATAAACCGTACATATGGGATTGGCTCGTAATCGTGTCAGCGAATCGCCCAGATGGGCTGTATCGGGATTGGACTGGCAAAGCTTTGCCGTTACTTGACAGGGTGTTGCCAAAATAACGTGACGGGCTTTCAAGGATCTGTCATCAAGAGTCAAGCCGACGATTTCTTCGTGATTGATATGCAATTGCTGTACGCGCTGCCCTAACTTTACGCTACCGCCGCGTCTTTCGATGAAATCCATGGCCGGGTCCGGGACGACCGCACTAAGATCTTGTTGCGGTAACAATAAATTGGAATCGTGGCGGGTGTGGGTTAAGGATTCGCGCAGTATACGCAAGAACACTTGCGCAGAGGCTTGATCGATAGGCGTATTCAAGCTGCCAAGACACAGCGGTTTCCACAGCGTTTTAATGACATTGTCGCTCTGGTGATGACGGTCGAACAAAGACGCGCAGGATTCATCTTCGGCCAGGGTGAAGTCCTGTTTTGCCAACCGGTGGTAAAACCACAAGGCTTTAAAGCGCTCTCTGAGGCTCAGCCCGTTGGCTGTCAGCAATCCCCAGACAAAATGCAAAGGCGCCGGCAAATTGGGGGTCTGCAAATCGACGGTTTTATTCGGACCACACATTATCGTCAGTGACAGGTTGATACGTTTGAACGCCTGTTGCTCTCTCACGCCTATCGTGCGCATCAAGGATAAAGTGGATTCAAACGCGCCAATCAACAGGTGTTGTCCATTGTCGACGCTGAGGGTATGTGCAGTACTATGTGTCGCCTCGGTCGACGCCTTGACGCCGGTATCCGCAGGCTTGAAAGGAACTCGCCGGGCGCGGCCACCGATCTGTTTGGCGGACTCCAATACGGTAACCGGGATATCATAACGGCTTAATTCAACCGCCGCGGCCAGGCCTGCCCAACCGGCCCCAGCGATGATGACGGGAAGCTCCGGCCGGGTCACGTGCTGGCAAACCCCATGTATGCGCTCGGCACGAGAAGCGCAATGACGCTAGCCCAGCAATGGTCGCCAGGAAAAAATGATGATGTTAGATTCATAATATGTAAGACAGCAACGGTAAGTCTTTTAGTTTAATGTTAGATGATGGATATTGAATAGCAATCAAATTTAATAGTAGTCAAATTTAATAGCAGTCAAGATTAATACCAATCGCACGATTTTTACCTGACCATTTATCATTTAAATAATACGCCGTCTTGGCAGCTATGTGTTGTGACAGGTTTGCAAATATTTTTGCCAACGCAGGCGTTCTTTACGCGCGGTATTCCACGCGAGCCATAGTGTGTAA
>JAJDNG010000274.1 GCA_022340845.1 Gammaproteobacteria bacterium
TTAGTCACCGGTAACGGTATACAGGCAAACCAGTTAGTCAACATCCATTACGGACATTCCGCCGTGTGTGATCCGGGTGGGGACTTGACGTATATGCCGCTGAGCATGGCCGTCGCCAAATATGTGCGTGTTAAAGACATCGATTTTGTCATTGCCACCCACCAGGACCCGGATATTGTCTCTTCACTGGATAAATGGCTTATGTATAGCGATGCCAAAGTGGTAATTTCGCGTTTGTGGGAGCGATTTGTGCCGCACCTGGTCCCCGGCTACATGAAAGGCAAAGCCGTAGGGCGCATCGTCGGCATTCCTGATCAAGGGATGAATCTGGATTTAGGCGGCGCGTTGATCAAGGCGGTGCCTGCACATTTTTTGCATTCAGTGGGCAATTTTCATTTCTACGACAGTGTCAGTAAAATACTGTTTTCCGGCGATATGGGCGCTTCCATGGTGGACGGCGACGATTGCAAGCCAGTGGAAAATTTCCGTGACCACGTGCAATCGATGTTAGGATTTCATCGTCGTTATATGGTATCCAACAAGGTCTGCCGTTTATGGGTTAACATGGTCAGGCAATTGGATGTACAGATGATCGTGCCGCAACACGGCGCTCCGTTTCAGGGTAAAGCCATAATTGAAGAATTTTTGCAGTGGGTAGAACAGCTGGAGTGCGGAATCGATAACTTGCAGCAAGTGCATTATCAGATTCCTTAGATTGGGCATGCCGGACATTTCTTAACTAACCACGAAGTACACGAAGAGCACGAAGAAAAGAGCTAGAACTTATTATACTTCTTGCCCATCGTGGCTTCTTGGTTAGTCAAAAGCGATTATCGCTTGGACTATTGACAAACTTCACCATATAAATCGTACTCATCCGAGGCAGTGATTCTAACGTCGATAAAATCCCCCGTTTTTACGCCATCGGCGGGCTTTTCGATTATCACTAAACCATCGATCTCAGGTGCATCGCCGTAGCTTCTGGCGATGATTTTATCGTCTTCGATTCGATCCACTAATACCGTCTGTTCGCCGCCCACGGCTTGTTTCAGCTTAGCCGCGCTGATGTCGCTTTGCAGGGCCATCAGTCGCTCGAAGCGTTGCTGTTTAATGTCTTCAGGCACTTGTCCCGACAGCTGATTGGCACTGGCGCCTTCCACCGGGGAATAAGTAAAACAACCCACCCGGTCCAGTTGCGCTTGTTCGAGAAACTTCAGCAACTGATTAAAATCCTGCTCCGTCTCGCCCGGAAAACCCACAATAAAGGTACTGCGGATTTTTAAATCGGGATTGATACTTCGCCATTGTTTGATACGTGCCAGGGTGTTTTCGCTGTGTGCAGGGCGCCGCATGGCTTTTAATACGCCGGGACTGGCGTGTTGGAAGGGAATATCCAGATAAGGCAGTAACCCATTGGGGCTCATCAATGGAATGACTTCATCCACATGAGGGTAAGGGTAAACATAATGCAGGCGCACCCAGACGCCTAATTTATTGAGTTCTTTTGCTAAATCGTAAAAGCGGGTTTTCACCGGACGGCCCTGGTAGAAACCGCTGCGGTATTTGCTGTCCACGCCGTACGCGCTGGTGTCCTGGGAGATAATCAACAGTTCCCGCACTCCCGCGCTGACCAGATTGTCCGCTTCTTTCAATACCTCATCGATTTGCCGGCTCTGCAAATCACCGCGCAAACTGGGAATAATACAAAAACTGCAGCGATGATTGCAGCCCTCGGATATTTTAATATAGGCATAATGCTGTGGCGTGAGTTTAATGCCTTGGGGAGGAATTAAACTGGTATACGGATCGTGTTCAGGCGGTAAGTGAGTGTGCACGGCCTGCATCACTTCCTGCAAAGCATGGGGGCCGGTGACTGCCAATACGTTGGGATGATTCTCTTTAACAATATCGCCTTTGGCGCCCAGGCAGCCGGTGACGATGACTTTGCCGTTTTCGTTCAATGCTTCGCCGATGACTTCGAGAGATTCTTCGATGGCGGATTCGATAAAACCGCAGGTGTTGATGACCACCAGGTCAGCTTGATCGTAGGAAGGGCTGATGGTGTATCCTTCGGCTCTGAGCTGGGTAATGATTTGCTCGGAATCCACCAGTGCTTTTGGGCAGCCTAAACTGACGATGCCCACTTTGGGGGAATGTTCTGCCATGAGTTTTGTAATACCGTATGATCTAGAAGTCTATTTTGGGGTTTCGGAGGGAGGTTATTTTAGCGGATTTTTTTCATGTTCACAGCAAGATGCTATGATAGTGATGGTCTAAATTAAAATTCCGACAATCGTTTTTAATTGAGCAAATCGGAAACATATATTCTTTGCGAGCGTTCACATGTGGTTAATCGACAAAGTCGCGGAAGAAAAAATCAAACAAGCCATTGAAAAAGGCGAGCTGCAAGACCTGCCCGGCGAAGGCCAGCCGCTGCGGCTGGATGACGACTCTCACGTGCCGGCCGAACTGCGCGCAGGCTACCGCCTGTTAAAAAACGCCGGTTTCATTCCTCCGGAAGTCAGTATACGCAAAGAAATTTCGCAAGTGGAGTCGCTGATCCAGATGGCGCAGAGTACAGAACAGAAATCTCAGCTCAGTAAAAAACTCGATTTTCTTACAGCGAAACTGAATCAATGCCGGAAAACACCCACTAATCTAACGCTGGAATCAGAATACGCCCAGCGCCTAATAGCGAAAATCCGCTAACCGTATGTCGAATTTTGAACCAAGCCAATCCAATTCAAACAAAACAAACCAGGAAATCAAGCGATGAATATAGTACCAAAACTAATGTTGAGCAGTATGTTGTTGTTGCCCGTCTCGGCATGGGCCGACACCGCAATGCCCGATGTGATTACCGTTAAAAAAATGAGTATGGAGCTGGCAGCGGAAATCGCCACCAAAGCCGTGACCACGTGCCGCAATCAGGGCTATCAGGTTACCGCCGTCGTCGTCGATCGCAGCGGCTATCCACAGGTGATGATGCGGGATGTGCACGCCAGTCGCTTCACCGCGCAGATCGCCGAAGACAAAGCCAATGCCGTCATTCTCGGCGGAGTGAGTTCCGGAGAAGTACGCAACAACCGCGAAGACATTCGCCAGGAACTCAATCACGTCAACGGTATCTTGATTATGCAAGGCGGTCTACCCATACGCGCGGCCGGGTCTATAATCGGCGCGGTGGGGGTGAGCGGGGCACCCGGCGGCGACAAAGACGAAGTGTGCGCACAAAAAGCCCTGGATTCCGTGCAAGAGCGTTTGGATTTCGTGGAATAGCGCGGCGGCATGGAAGAAATTGAAACCATAGCGCAACGAGATGTGGTTTGTGTTAACCGGGCTGGAGAAGCGCAGACCGTAAAAATAAAAATCAGCCGTCCGCGATCCGTTAACCAGTTGTGGGAAACCTATGTGGAAATGGAAGGCTTGTACGACAAAACCTTTTTGATCAAAGGCGTGGATTCCTTTCAAGCGATTTGTCTGGCCATGGGGTTCGTGCGCAACGCCTTGGAAAAATACCTCGAAGAGGGCGGGCGTTTGTTGTGGTCCGATCAATCGGGTGAGATAAATTTGGATACTATGTTTTCGTAGCGAAGGTTTACTTGGGAAAGGTTTTCTTGAGCTATATTTATTTACCACCAAGGCACGAAGGGCACGAAGAAAAGATTTTAATTATTTACTGTTTGTGACTTCGTGACTTCGTGATTATTTCAAGGTCAACCGCTATGTGTTTCCCTGGCCTCAGCGCGGCTTCTCAACAGTCGGCCCAGCATGGAGCTGGGGTGTTCTTCTCCGGTGCAGGCATAATTCAACACATCCGCATTACCAATCGTCCATTGCATCTCACGGGCGGCAACGCTACGACCGCAAAATAAGATGCGATCACCGGGCGCCAGAGAGGCGGTGCCCTCCGGAACCAGTATGTCCTTATCTCTGCGGTTGAGCAGCAGTGCGACACAAGGCAGATATTGCTCGTGAGATCGGGGGTTGCGCGTTAAATCCACCAGTCGTACCGTCTCACCAGAGGACAAACGTTGATACACCGCCGGGGTGGATTGGGGCGTGATTGACAAAGTCCAGGTCTGCGGGGCTTCATCCTCGATGACGCCACCGATGCGTGATACCAGTTGATTCGCCCAATCATTGGATTGGCTTTCCGCGTGTTCCAGAAATTCACTCAGTAGTGGTGTGGTGATGAGAGCGAAGACTTTATGGGCAATGACACTGCCACGCTGCATGACCAGGTCCAGCTTGGCGGACTGGAATAAGCGATTGTTCGTGCGTTGTACCTGGCGGGCAACCGTGAACAATTTCGGTTTCAACGCCTGCGCAGTAATGATAATGGATAAATTGTTGCCGTCATTGTCGGTGCCGGCCACGATGCCCACGGCGTTCTCTATACCCGCTTGGCATAAGGTCTGTGAATCGGTGCCGATTCCTTGTACAGAGCCCTCAGGCGGTAGAGTACGCGGGAAATCCGCTTCAATGACTTGCACGTGAATGCCTTCCATGCTCAGTCGCCGATAGACAGCCTTGCCAAAGCGGCCGTAACCGCACAATATCCACGTGCCTTTTGGAGGGAACATCGGTTCACGTAAGCGTTCATGAGGCACTCCGGTTAACCACTCATACAGCACGTACATGCCCGGCGAATGCAGCGCCATGGCCAGGCGGTCGGCAAAGGTCACAAATGGATTGATGACATGCACATCACCCAAGGAGGCGATATTGTCACCACCTTCTTTGGTTTGTGCGCGAGCGATGGTGCGCAAATCCTTTCCCAACAAGGTGCAGGCAATCGCCACCAGGAGATTAACGTGATCCTTGTCGGTTAACGCGGCAACTCCAGCGCAATACTGCGACCCCAACCCAGCCGTGCTAAGCACTTCAGGGTCGGCTGCGTCCGCGCACAGCCCTGGAACGTTCAAGCCGAAGTCTTCGAGGTGCAAAGCGTTAATTCGGTTCACATCCAAATCCACCACGACGGATCGAATACCGGCATCCGCCAGGGCTTTAACTAAAAAGCTGCCGGTGTCACCATAACCGCAAACAAGATAAAACGGATCTGTTATTCCCCTTACGGCGCGTCGAAACCGGCTGGCGGTAACCTCAGAGCGAAAAGCCGGGTCTTGTATCAATGACAAGCTTGCGCCGATACCATATAACCAGCTAATAACCGTGCCGTATATGGTCACGATGGTCCACATGCGTTGCGCATCAGTAAAAGGGTAGGGGATTTCTCCGAAACCGATAGTAGAGCCCATGAAGCTCACAAAATAAAAGGCGTGAAAAAAATCCATACGCCAGGGCTGGCCTTGGTCGTCCTGCCCGGGGATCAGCACAAATCCCAAGATGGAAATGGCGTAGGTAATGATTAGAACGATGAGCGGCGTCCTTAAACGGCGCAGCAATAAAAATATCACATGGTCCATGGCGGCTGTTCGCTTAACGACGCACTGCCATGGTTTCAGCAACCAACAATACCACCGAAACAATATTCGCCACCAACGCACCGCCGGCAAGCGAAACCACGGACACCATGGTACCTTCATGTGTTCCGGAACCCATGCCGTACAGCGCCACGGCCCACACCGCTGCGGCACCCAACAACTGCAAGTCGGCTACCAGACTGGTGGCGAGTAACACCGCGCCCAAATGCGTACGGTCACCGAATTTTAAAACGGTCGCGATTAAATTAACCACAATGGCCGCAAACAATTCAAATGCGTGATGGTGCAGGGGGTTATCGATGTCGCCTATGAAAAAGCCAAAATTCAGGGTGAGTGCCAGGATGATAAAGAATGCGAATATAACCTTTTCTTTGTTCATTATAGTGGTCTCGCTGTGCTGGAAACAGATTGACACATCGTATCGCATTTGGGGATAAACCGCCAAGACGCAGGCGAATTCAAGCCATTATTGTATCTTTATACCGGCGAACCCGCAGCGGCGACAAGTGGAACGGCTTTGTTGCGAAAACGGCTGCGGATGTTCCAGAGCTCAAGCTATGTTGAGCGCAGTGGATGGAAGGTGAAGCTAATCCATTTTGATAGGCGGCAATTCTTTTTCGTCGTGGGTATTGGCTATGGCGCCAATCGTGGGTTCGAGGCGGGTATTACTGTGGCCGCTGTCTGCCAGTTCTTCAAACACGTAATGAAAAATACTGCTTATGAAACGAAAAAAATACTTGAACACGACAGATTTTCTCCAAACTCAGTGATACGACAGTAGTACTTAAAATTAGTATTCGTCCAGCACCGAGTATTCGGTTGTGAACTACATCACACTAATTAGACATCATCCGCAATGGGTATACCGTGCGGCGCGGGGTTGGGCGCCAGCAAATAGCGTGGTGGTGTGCTTGGTGGGTAAGGAGAGTTATTAAGAAGACATTAAAAGGAATCGATACCGGCGACTTTATTTTTCAGATTCAATATCTTCTGTTCGGTTTGCAGTAGCCAGGTTTTGATACGGTTGGCATCGCCGTATTTGCTGAGTTTTCCCCAGGAGTTGAGCAAAATAATGCTGACCGGCCGGTCGGCCACATTGGCCCGCATAACCAGACAAAATCCCGCTTCCGAGATAAACCCGGTCTTGCTCAAATCAATGTCCCATTGTTCGCTTCGAATCAAACGGTTGGTATTTAGAAAGCCAATGGCACGCCCGGTTTTTAAATCGGACAATATGGTACGGTCGGTAGTGGTCATTTCCCGAATCAGCGGATATTGATAAGCGGCTTCGATCAATATGGCCAATTCTTTGGCAGTGGATAGATTCTTCTCATGCAAACCGGCTGGATCCATAAACCGGGACTTGATTAATCCCAGTTGCTTGGCTTTGGCATTCATCTCTCTGACCAAAGACTTTGTTCCTCCTGGAAAAGTGCGCCCTAAGGCATTCGCCGCGCGGTTTTCCGATGCGGCCAGTGCCATCAGTAACATGTCGGCACGCGACAGCTGCGTGCCAAAACGAAGCCGCGAACGGGAGCGACGAATTTTGTCGCGGTCATCGCGAGTGATGGTAATGGCTTCGTCCATGGGCAGTTGGGCGTCGAGAATGACCATTGCCGTCATTAATTTGGTTATTGAGGCGATGGGACGTGGCTTGTTGGCGTGGCGTTCATATAATGCCACATTATCGCGTTCATCCATCACCAACGCTGCACTGGAACGTAAAAACAAATCCTTAGGCTGCAAGTGATGTTTTAATTCGCTGGCGCTCAAATAGGGTAGCGAATTGGCTGGCTCAGACGCTGTATCGGAAAGAGGTTCGATGTCGGATGGTGCGGCGCTGTCATCGGCCGCTAGTGCCGGCGTTTCGGCAAATACCGCCGTGTGGGCAAACACCAGGAGAATCCCAAGAACGTTTTGCCAATGAGAAAAGACATTAATTATTTGCTGGTACATAATCCGTATTTTTGCAAAACACAAGCCATTTAGCTGAGGAATTGTTGACATAAACAAGAAATTTTCGTGATTATTCGCGCTGACGGAGCAATTGTTTTCACCAGACTGTTTTCATCAAACTTTTTTCATCAAATTTATATCATGAAAGAATAGTATGAACAGACCAGCAGTCCCCTTGTCGAATAAGGTTATTTCATAACAAATTTTCATGAAACACAATAGGTTACGGGTAAATAAATGACAAAAGGCTTCAAATTCAGGAATTTGCCTATATAATCTTCATTAGTGTCAGCTTATATAGATTGAATTGATTAGATAGAGGATAGAACATGCCGACTTACGATTATCGATGTGAAACCAATGGCGCCACCGTTGAGGTGAATCACCGCATGTCAGAGGAAATCCACTCCTGGGGACAATTGTGCGAACGGGCGGGCATAGATCCCGGCGATACTCAGGCCGATGCCCCGGTGCGGCGCTTGGCCACCGGAGGCCAAGTGGTCAAAAGCAGCAGCCTGGGTGAGGGCGCGGCGCCGGCGTGCAATGCCGGGCCTTGTTGCGGCGGCGGGATGTGCGGCATCAATTAGACGTCATATTTAGGATGTTACAAACAAAAAAGCGGGTGTTGGCACCCGCTTTTTTGTTTATGAAGCGGCAGAGAATGGCATCGAACCACCGCCAATCACGGCGCAGGACGCCAGCCACGGTAATGGACATGGGACTATGAAAATCATCTCCGGTGGACAAACCGGCGTAGATCGTGCCGCGCTGGATGCGGCGTTGGACTTGGGTCTGCCTTGTGGGGGATACTGCCCCTTGGGCCGCAAAGCGGAAGACGGAATCATTGCGCAAAAGTACCCACTTCACAGTCTGCCATCGGCTAACTATCGCCACCGTACGATAAAGAATCTGCTCGAAGCCGATGCAACCTTGATATTTTTCAACCGTCAAATACAGGGCGGAACCCGTTTAACAGCTGAAATGTGTCGCAAGAACAGCAAGCTTGTTATGACCATTGATGCGCACAGTTACCATTATGAAAAAGCGGCGGAATTAGCACGGGATTTTATCCTTAATAACAAAATTAATTGCCTAAACGTCGCCGGTCCGCGAAAAAGCCAGTGGCCAGAAGGGTATGACTATGTGTACCAGGTGTTGCATACTGTAATGACGACATTGCACGCGGAACCATCGGTTGATGCAGGACACTGACTATGGAAACCCCTGTCATGGACAAGCCAGCGCAACACCAACGCTCTTCCAACGACCAGAGTATTGATTTGATTGCACTGGTGGAAATATTGAGTCATTTCGACTCGCCATTGGAAGAAATATTCACCGCGGTCAATGAATTTTTTCATTCCCTATCGGCCCACAGTGAAACCGTCATGCTAAGTGGACTGGGATTGGCGGCCGATGAATGTCAAATCACTTATCAAAGCACCCATTCACTGGAAACTTCCTGGAAATGCATAGACCTGTTGAATACCTCGGCGGACAATGCAACGTATGCAAGTGGTTTTATCGCCAACATCAACGCTGCCACCGAGCCGATGTTACTGGAAGAGCTGAACCGGTCTGCCACCGGCTTGCCGCGGGATTTGAATCAATACCGATCCGCGTTGGTTCTGCCCATTTATTTAAACGGTGTCAGCAAGCACAAGCTACTGCTGTTTTTTAAAAAGCAATGGCGTGGCAGCGCCAAGCAAAGGGAAACGCTCCTGCTAGTGGCGAACCTGTTGATGAGTTACCTGATCCATAACTGTGAAATTAAATCGCTGAACGATGCCAATAAATGGATAGAAAAAGAAGTCAGCGAAGTCGGCAACTTATTAAAAATGTTGCTGCCGCAGCAGGTAGAACAAATCTGCGGCGTGGACGTGGCCACCAGTTACAAGCCTTGCGAACACGCCGGTGGCGACTACTACGATCTGGTATCTCTGACCAAGGTGTTTTGGCCGGAGCGTGACGATGGTAAAAACGACTACTGGGGCGCCATTATTGTGGACTCCGCCGGCCATGGCGCGGCGGCGGCCGTGGAGGTGGCAATGTTTGATGCCATATTGCGCACCTATAAAGGCGATCCCGATACGGGCCCGGCGGGGGTGTTCAATTACGCCAATCCTTATTTGTTCACCCGTCTGATCCGAGGCACGTTCCTGACGGCGTTTATCGCCAACTACAACCCGTTTAATAAAAGCTTGCGGTTTTGCAGCGCCGGTCATCCGCCGGCGCTATTGATTCGCGCCGGCGGCACAGTAAAATGGTTAGACAGCCCCAAAGGCATCCCATTGGCGGTCACCAGGGAGTATCAATGGCAGAACGGCCAGGTCGACTTTAATCCAGACGATGTGTTGATTTTATATACCGATGGCGTTACCGAAGCCGCTGCGCCGGACGGTACTCTGTTCGGTATAGAGCGCTTGAAAGCCGTGGCGCTGGCAGGACCCATGCATGCTGAAGCCATTACCCAAAGGGTGGAGTCCGCGTTGATTGAACATCAGCACGGCAAAAAACAAAAAGATGACCAGACACTTATTGTTATTAAACTGCTTACCACGGATGATCAGTAACGCCGATAGGCCAAGCGAAATAAACACGCTGAATAACCAAGCAGAATAACCAAGCAGAGACTAAGCAGAAACAGCGAGCACAAACACCAAACACAAACACCAAACACGAATACCAAGCAGAGCAACCAGGGAGCCACTATGGACACCGTTGAACAGCCTAATCCAGACACCGAATTGGCGAATGACGAAGATTTAAATCCATTACATTTAACTCATGCGCAATTTCAACGTGCGGTGGAATACCTGGATGACATAAAAAAAGGCATTGTCGGTTTTTTGATGGCCCCCAAACGCTCCATTAGCGTGTGTTTTCCTATTGAGATGGACGACGGTTCGGTGAAAATTTTTAATGGGTATCGGGTGTTGCATAACCGGGTGCTGGGGCCAGGTAAAGGCGGGGTACGTTACCATCCTGAAGTTAATCAAACGACAGTAAGTGCCCTGGCTGAACTGATGACCTGGAAATGTTCCTTAATCAAAGTGCCTTTCGGCGGTGCCAAAGGGGGCGTACAGTGCAATCCCAAAGAGTTAAGTAAAAACGAATTGCGCCGCATCACCCGCCGTTTTATCACCGAGTTGGGCGATAACATTGGCCCGCACACTGACATCCCCGCACCGGATTTATATACCGATGAGCAAACCATGGCCTGGGTGTACGACACTTACGATGTTATGCACCCGGGGGAAAACAATCTGCCTGTAGTTACCGGTAAGCCTTTGGAATTGGGTGGTTCACTGGGCCGCCATGAAGCCACCGGACGGGGCTGTTTGTACGCCACCCAAAGAGTATTAGCCAACCGGATCATTGAAGGCATGGAAACCGTGGAAGGGGCTAAAGTCGCGGTCCAAGGCTTTGGCCAGGTGGGTTCGGTGGTTGCCAAGTTATTCCAGGAAGCCGGCGCTATTGTTATCGCCGTCAGTGACTCGCAAGGGGGAATTTATGAAGAAGAAGGCCTGGACCTGGAGGCTGCGGAACAATACAAATTTGAACACGGTTCCGTAGTAGGTTTGCCGGAAACCAGAACCATTACCAACGAGGATTTACTGGAATTAGAGTGCGATATTCTGGTGCCGGCGGCCTTAGGCAATCAAATTCGCTTACACAATGTGTCACAAGTGAAAGCCAAACTGGTCGTAGAGGCCGCCAACGGGCCCACCACATTAGAGGCTGACGACGTGTTGACCCGCAAGGGCATCTTCGTTATCCCGGACATATTGGCCAATGCCGGCGGTGTTACCGTAAGCTATTTTGAGTGGGTGCAGAATATTGAAAACGAAGAATGGGATCTGGAAGAGGTCAACAAAAAACTGCGTCTTAAAATGAACCGTGCCTCGGATGCGGTGGTGGACCGGTGGCAGAAATTGGTAAAAGATCACCCGGAGTCCGAAATCGCCCCCATCAACCTGCGCACCGCGGCACTGGTGGTGGCGGTCGATCGAGTCGCTCACGTCACTTTAGAGCGTGGTATTTGGCCTTAAGCGACATGCTTACACCGAATTTTTGCGAAACTCAAAATTGTCTGCTGCGTCAGGGTTATTCTTTTCTCGACGCCTATGGCTGGAAACAGTGCTAAAAATTGCAGCACCAGGCGCGAATAACAACGTGCAAAGCGTCGAATAATCCAAAATAGGTTGATGGAACACGCCGGGGGAACGGCCGGAACGGTTCACGTACGGCATGATGTTGCTGACCACATTTTTGGTCCAGTGGTCGCCAAAGGCGTTGTTTAAGGCATCGGCGGGCAAATACACCAATCCCAACAACACCAGCCATACCGCAATACCAATGGCCAGCATCAGTACGAAAAAAAATACGCCATACCCCAATGAGCAAATCGTCATCTGCATAGACATGGACAGTGCGGATTTTAAGCGTTGTGCAGGTTCGCCACTTTTGCTGGACGATAGTTTGGTGCCTACCGACACGGCGGTAAACAACAGTAGTACAGCGGCAAGGTAATAAATGGCCAGGCTAATCACAGTAAACGAAGCGTCTCCCATAAAATGTGTTTATCAATACTGTTTATTATTTAAACAGTATTATAATGCACATTGGGGGAATCGCAACCCGCTTGCCCTGAAACGGTGCAATTAATTTATTTCAGTCGGCATCACTAGAAACGTGTGTTTCAACCGTAGCCTCTGCGGCAATTGTGTGAAAGTATCCATCGCCCACTCAAAAGTGACGTTTGAGTGGGCACCATGGACACGATCTTATCCATCCACAAATCCCGAATACGCCGGTACATTTACCGGTAGCTCCAGCTTTTTGATGCGGTAATGCAATTGT
>JAJDNG010000002.1 GCA_022340845.1 Gammaproteobacteria bacterium
TAAATCATTAGTTTCTTTTTGAAAAAAATCTTACCACCTTATGCTGGAAAATTATTTGGTATACTGGCCACGTTCATCACTCGTTTTATACGTAGGCTGACAGCTAAAGCAATGGAATTTTTGTGAGCAATCAACTAGAACCTATCTCAAAATTAGAGATTTAGCGTTTAGACAAGAGCCTTTCGAAAAGCGCAGTGTATCACTGCGCGACCCCGCATTTGTGAAAGGCGATAACAACGGATAAACGCAAAAGATCAATTTTGAGATAGGTTCTAATAACAATATTCAACGTACATATCATACATCTTAATCAGTTGCCAAGCTGATCGGGAAAATCAGCTAAAACTAAAGCAAGTGAGTATTAAAAATCACTTTCTAAGAAAAGCCCCAACGCCATGAGTCTACGTCAAGCGACGTTTTGCGGGTAGCGAGCTTCTGCCTGGCTAACGCGCTTGAACATACGCTTCAGCAATTTTAGAAAATCATCTACGTACGTAAACACCACCGGAATGATCAGCAACGATAAAAACGTTGAGGTCAATAAGCCGCCGATAACCGCGATGGCCATGGGTGCGCGGAAGCTGGGTTCGGCGCCTATGCCCATGGCAACCGGTGTCATCCCGGCGCCCATGGCAATGGTTGTCATGATGATGGGTTGAGCCCGTTTGCGGCAGGCGTCGACCAGGGCGTCGAAACGCGCCATACCTTCGCGCCGTGCCCTGATCGTATATTCCACCAACAAAATGGAGTTTTTACTGACGATTCCCATTAACATTAATAAGCCAATGATGGCCGGCATGGAGAACGCGTGATGCGTTATAACCAATCCGAGAAACGCGCCGCCCACCGACAACGGTAACGCCGCAAGTATCGTGACCGGTTGAAGAAAATCATGGAACAACAACACCAGTACAATATAAATACACATTATGCCCACCAGCATGGCATAACCAAAACTGCCAAACAATTCTTTCATCCGTTCCACATCGCCTGAAGCGGGTTGGCTGATTCCCGGTGGCAATTGTTGCAGTGATGGCAATTGATCAATCTGTTTCTGCACATCACCCAGTTGTTGTCCGGCAAGCTCGACATCAATGCCTACATTACGTTTGCGGTCCAGTCGGTCTATCTGGCTTGGACCGCTGTCCAGACGAATGTCGGCAATGGCGTATAGAGGCACTTCACCATTATTGGCCGGAACCAGAATTTGTTTGATGGCTTCAACATCTTCCCGCACATCTTCCTGCAAACGTACGCGAACCGGTATTTGTCGCTGTGGCAAATTGAGTTTGGGCAGTTTCACTTCGTAATCGCCGGCGGTGGCCACGCGGATGGCATTGGACAATGCAGCGGCAGTCACTCCCAGATCCGCCGCACGTGCGAAGTCCGGAACGATATGAATTTCCGGTCGCTGCAAACTGGCGCTTGAGGTGATGTTGCCGATGTTGCGCACGGTGCGTAGGTCGTTTTCCACTTTGCGGCTGGTTTGCATTAATAACTCTGTGTCTTCACCTTGCAACACCAATTGAAATTTTTCGCCAGCCCCACCCAATCCTACTGACACCCTGGCACCGGGCAAGGCTTTTAATCGCTCACGCATTTCGTTTTCCACTTCAGCTTGACTGCGTGGCCGGTCGTTGCGATGCTTGAGCGTGATGGTCAACGTCGCCTTGCGAACGTCACTGCTGGCGCCTTCACCAAAAGGTCCACGTCCTGTGCTGATACCTACCGCGGTAAATATGCTCACAATGTCGTCTATGGGGGTGAGTAATTCACGTGCTTGCTGGGAAACGGCGATGGTATCTTCAATAGTACTGCCAGGTGCTAATTCGAGTTTCACGGCGGTTTGATTGCGGTCCGCCGCGGGCAGAAATCCTTTGGGTAACAGCGGCACCAGTGCCAGTGAGCCGATAAAAAACAGCAAAGCAAACAATATGGTGGTCTTGCGATGCCTGAGACACCATTGCATAAAGCCCAGATAACGGGTTTTCAGTTTGCCTTCCCCGTGGTGTGTTGGATGCGGTTTTAGAAAATACGCAGACATCATGGGTGTCAGCAAGCGTGCAACCAATAAAGACGTTAGTACGGCCACGGCAGCGGTAATGCCAAACTGTTTGAAGAACTTGCCGGGAATCCCACCCATAAACGCCGTTGGCAGAAATACTGCAACCAGGGTCATGGTAGTGGCTATAACTGCCAAACCGATTTCCTGTGCTGCTTCCATTGCCGCTTCCACCGGCTTTTTGCCCATGCGCAAATGACGCACAATATTTTCAATTTCAACGATGGCATCATCCACCAGTATTCCCACGACCAGGGCCATGGCCAGTAAAGTGAGAACGTTGAGACTGAAATCCAGATAGCTCATCACGATGAAAGTGGGAATAATCGATAGCGGCAAGGCGGTTGCCGAGACTATGGTGGCGCGCCAGTCGCGTAAAAACAGAAACACAACCAGTATCGCCAATATGGCGCCTTCATACAGTAACTCCATTGAGCCGCGGTAATTGTCTTCAACCGCGTCAACGATGTTAAAGGCTTCCTGGATGGAAACCTGTGGAAATCGTTTTTGTAAATCTTTAGTCACCTTGCGCACGCCATCGGCCAGCGCCACTTCACTCACACCCCGCAGGCGGGTAATGTTAAAACCGATAACCGGTTTGCCGTCGAGAAAGGTGTAGGTGCTGCGTTCGGCTATGCTGTCTCGTACAGTGGCGATATCCCCCAGTCGTACAGTGCGACCATTGCCCAGCGGAATTTCCAGTGAGGCAATTTCCTGTGTGTTATGTAGCGCCGCCAGGGTACGTACTGACTGGATTGCACCGCCTATATCGCCCCGGCCACCGGATGCATCTTGCTGTACTTCTTTCAATCGGGCGGTGATTTGTGCCGGTGTTACTCGTAATGCAGCCATCTTGACCGGATCAAGCTCTACACTGACCTCACGATCCACCCCGCCGACCCGCGAAAAAGCGCCCACACCGTCGACGGCCAACATGGATTTGGCCACTTCGTTGTCCACGAACCAGGATAATTCCTCTTCATCCATATGATCCGAGTGCACCGTAAAGGTGATAATGGCGTTACCCGTGGTAGTGATCTTGGAAACGACCGGATCATTCATTTCACCGGGCAGTTGGGCACGTACACTGTCTACGGCATTGCGAACGTCGTTTAGCGCTGATTCGGTATCCTGATCAATATTGTATTCAACGATAATCGTTGCCGTGCTGTCGGTAATGGTTGTGCGTATGTGTTCCACACCGCCCAGGGTTGCAATTTGATCTTCAATTTTACGGGCAACTTCGGTTTCCAGCTGTGCCGGTGCCGCACCTTCAAGGGTTGCGGTGACGACGACACTGGGCAACTCTATATCTGGAAAGTTTTGAATGCCTAGCGAATTAAAACTGCTGATCCCCAGTATGGTCAACAAAGCGAAAAGTAATACCCCCGGAACCGGATAGCGAATCGACCAGGCCGATATATTCATTGCACGATCTTCCCGGTGTTCTGTTCATTGATTTCAGCAATAAGAACGGTATCGCCACTATTTAAAAAGGCGCCGCCGGTGGCAACAATGACCGCGCTGGCATCCAATCCTTGGAGAATTTCCACCCGACGATTTGCGCGACGGCCGGTAACCACCTTACGTTGCGTTACCTGCCGTTTTGCATTCAGTTCAAATACATAGGTATAACCGTCACGCATCACCAGTGCCGACTCAGGAACAGTGAGCGCCTCTTTTTGGCCTAACAGGATTTCACCACGAACAAACATACCCGGGCGAGCAGATTCACTGGCTGGCAAATCCACATATACCAGCGCTTTGCGGGTATCTGGGTCGATCGTGGGGGAGCGTACTCGCACCGTGCCATTGATTACTTCTCCGTTGCTCAGGTGGATATCAACTTTTTGTCCCGGCCGGATTTGAACCAATTGCTCAGCCATCAATTCCGCGCGCCATTCCAGACGATTTTGCCGGACCAGGCGAAACAATTCGGTTCCGGTTTGCACTACTGCTCCTAGAGTCGCACTGCGCGATGAAATCACGCCGTCATCGACTGCAACAATATTGGTTTGCTGCAGGCGGATCTGTTGGGCTTTTAATTGGGCTTCAGCCGCAGCCAAACCGGCTTTGGCCTTATCCCGTGCAATCAGGTATTGAGTAATCTGTTGTTCAGAAAAAGCATTGCTACCTTTGGCTTCAATGGTGCGTTTGGCATTGGCTTCTGCTTCGGCAAGATCGGCTTTGGCCTGGGCTACGAGAGCTTCTTTTTGGGCTAGATCTGCTTTTACCAGATCCTGCGACAATTGCGCCAGTTTCTGCCCGCGCTTTACCTCAGTGCCCACGTCAGCAAGCAATCGGGTGATGCGTAAACCGCTGGTTTCCGCAGCAATGATGCCATCCTGCCAGGCATATAATCCACCATTGGCTGACTGGCTAAGAGACCACTGTTCTCGCTGTGGTGTAACAGTCGTAACAGTAAGCACTGCACTGGCTTTGTGTGATTGTTCAGCTGCTTTGCCATTGGTTGCGGCCAGCATAAGCAATGGAATGAATAAACTGATAGCGACAACCCACATCAGGCGTTTGGTAAAGCTTGAATTCATGAAGCGTCTCCCGAAGATTGCATGGATTGCGGTGGGGTTAATGACAAAGCGCTGTAAAGTAATTTGCTAATAGCGTCCAACAAGCTGGTCATTTTTTCAGGAGTGAAGCTCTGCCACCGCATCGTGCGCAGCAGAATATTGCGCGAAATGATAACGCCCATGATAGTGCCGTTAAGGGCATGGGCTTGAAGGCGTGCCGATTCCGAGTTTGCATCAATTCCATCCGATGCCGCCACAATGCGGGCCAGCACTTGTAGCGAGGGATTTGCACGCCGCTCGTAAATCAGGTCGAATCCCTGTCCGGGAAAAGATAATTCGCGCATGACCAAAACACTGAACCAGCGCTTGTGTTCGTTGAGTGGAAAACGGGCGAAAAAACTTTTGATATACAATTCCAACGCGACGCCAAGCTGATTGCGATCGCTATTGGCATTGTCGATCACGGTATTAATGTTGTCCATTGCGTCTCGGAAGCGAGACTCATCTTCGTCCAGCGTATCTTCAAATACGGCCCGATAAAGTCCTTCCTTGCCCCCGAAGTGGTAGCGCACAGCTGCAATATTGGCCCCGGCTTCCGCGCAGAGCTCACGCACGGATGCGCCCTTGAATCCGCTTTCCGCAAACAAGTGCGTCCCGACTTCTAAAAGCCGGACCCTGGTCTCGCTACTTTCTGATTCCAGCCGTTGTCGTTGATTGCTCTTCACGCTCACCCACTTATCGCTGATAGTTATTACCGGTGCGCTATATTAAAACAATCGTTTTATTAATTCAAACAAATGTTTTATTTTATTGGTTGCTATAAAAATATGTAAGTTAAATCAAATAGATAAGGGAAGCGCGGATGATCCTATGGAGGTAAAAGCTTTTGAGCATGCTAAGGGGCTGGTTAAACCCTTTAATTGGTCACTGCCTAAACGGGCTGCATTTTGCGGTTCGGATTATTCTGCCAGGTTTTGAGCTGAGCAATCCGGTCAGGGTATAACACACCGCCAGTAAAGTGTATTTCCTGATCAGAGTAATCAAACCATTGGATCACGACAGCCTCGATAATCACTTTTTCTCGAAACGAAAGTGCTATAGAACTGTATTGACGAGGCTATCTTATAGCTAGCTAAAATAGAGAGGGGCGATGTTCTTTTTTGGTTACTTATTCTGAGAT
>JAJDNG010000013.1 GCA_022340845.1 Gammaproteobacteria bacterium
CAACGCGTCAATCTACGCGACCTTATTGTACAACTTTAGCTATGATCAGGAAGACAGCCCTTATTCTAACCCCTGGATACTTCGATTTGGCGTTGGTATAGGCTTTTAATATAAAAATTTAGATAATGTATTTCTATCCCACATGAACTAAGTCAGCGAAAATACCTGAAATCATTTGCGCAATGGTTAGCATTTGGTTTAGTTGCTTTGACCTTAATCGATGAATCCAGCAAACGCCGATACATTGGAACTCAACGTTGGCAAAATGTTAAAAGGTCAATATATGGGAGGAACCCAGGAAACGGTGCGTTTTCACGGCCAGGGGGACATAAAAGTGGCTCCCAGGGAAGATATCCTGGCTTTAGCATTTACCGTGGAAGACATTGCTGTTGCGAAATCCGCTGGCAAGAGCGCAATCGGTGCCCGCCGGGATTACTAGAATGGTGCGTACGTCTGAGCAAATTGCCACTAATAACAAATCCGCAGGCGACCGGTTTACGACCACCCCGGAAGAAACATTAATAGCCGGGAAGAATTGCGGACGTTAAGAATATACTGACAGTCATAGATGTCCGTTCCCTACAAGCATTATATGCTACTTAATGAAATCGATACCTAAGCCCGGCACTGATGCCGCTGAAGGTAAACGATTCGCTTTTCAAATAGACAATATAGTCTGCGTTTATTACCCAATTTTCGTTTATCAAATATTCAGCGCCGGCGCCGTAGGATAAACGCGTAATTCGATCAACCCCGGACAATACGTCCGAATCAATACTCATCATTAAATTGCTTGCCCCAAAGATTCCATACAATTTCGCCGCGCTAATTGGGTAACTTGCTCGAACAAACACACCCCACATATAGTCAAGATCCACTTTTACTTCAGTATTTTGCACCGTCACCGTATCGCTACCACCCATCGCAAAGTGGGTTTCCACACCAAAATAATCGGAATACTCAATGCCGCCGCGGATTTTTCCAGTGGTCGCACTGAGCTTGTCAACCTCATCCGGATTGTAAGTCCATTGCATGGCATCAGCGCCTATCCAGCTCACAGATGCGGCAAACAATGGGCTTGTTAGCGCAGTGCTGGCCAATATTAGGATACTGGCGGCGGTTCGTATAAAATTGAAATTTTTCATGGTTTTTCCCAGTTTCCGGTCCGAGGTGATACGTTGTAGTATATAATCAGAGTGTCTAATTACCAATAGTCATGCCGAAATGTATTGCCGGGATTTTAAGTAAGCAGGAACAGGAGATCTCTAATGAGCAGTCTTCAGAAATGGGCGCTAAGCATTCTCGTTACATTAATCTTCACGAGCGCATGCACCAGTACTAAATTGACCGCCGTTTGGAATGATGACACGTATTCCGGTGGTCCGTTAAAAAAAGTCATGGTGGTCGCCGCTCTAGACAATCCTGTCAATCGTAAAATCGTCGAATCGGCACTGGTGGAGGAATTAAAACAAAATGGTGTGGAAGGCATTGCCAGTAATATGACACTGGGCGATAAAAAGCTCAGCGAAGTAAACGTCATCGAAACAGCCAAGCAAAAACAAGTTGACGGCCTGATGGCAGTGCGATTGACCGGGGTCGATGAAGAGCAAGTGTACCATCCCCCAACCTATACAGTACCCTACCCCTACTACTACACATGGGATACGTATTATCCATATATGCATGAGCGAACCGGCATGCCCGGTTATACAGCAACTTACAAATATTACAATGTGGAAACCAACGTCTATTCTGCGAACACGGAAAAATTAGTTTGGTCCGCGGCATCCCAGACGGTGGACCCGACGAATATAAATAAAGAAGCGCAAGCATTTGCCCGTAAGATTGTAAGCAGTTTAAAAGCCAGCGGATTAATTTAGTGTTTATACTATAAGCTAAGATGAACGCCACCACGATTTCATCCTGGGCACTGTTAATCGCCAAAGCGCTGGATCATTTGGGATATTCCAGCGAATCGGTTTTTAACGCCGTAGGACTGGACCCGAAGAAGCTCAAAGACACCAATGCCCGCTACTCCATACAGCAAATGCAACAATTATGGCACACCGCTGTCGAGCTGACGAACGATCCGCTGCTAGGTATTAAAGTCGCTGGATACTGGCATCCCACTACATTTCATGCCTTGGGCTATTCATGGATGGCCAGTGGCAGCTTAAAAGAAGCCATGGAAAGAGCGGTGCGTTATTCAAAAGTAGTTTCAGACTTGGTGCAACTAACATTTGAATATGTTAACGGAGCATATAGACTTAGCATTGGTGTGCAATCCACGAATTATGATCCCGTTCCGGAATCCGTTGATGCCGCTGCTGCTGTGTTCGTGCATATGACCCGTATGGTGTATGGCGATGAAATCAATCCCATACTAGTAACCCTCCCCAGGGCCAAGCCGACAGTGGCAAAAGAGTTCAGCGAATTTTTCTGTTCCCCCATTGAATACGAAACACAGGAGACTGCGTTATTTTATATCGATGAACAAGTTGAAAAACCGTTGCCCACAGGCAATGTGGAACTGGCACATGCTAACGATAATATCGTGAAAGAATATTTATCCCATCTGGATAGAACTCATGTCGCCATGCAGGTGAAAACCAAAATCGTGGATTTATTATCGTCCGGGATGCTCACCGAACAAGACATGGCGAACGCATTGAATTTAAGCTTGAGAAGTTTGCAACGAAAGTTACGTGACGAAGGTACCAGCTATAAGGAAATCCTGGAAGAAACCCGGCGTGACCTGGCGACTAAATATATTCAAAACTCCCGCTTGTCCATTAGCGAAATATCCTTTTTATTGGGTTTCTCGGAAATCAGCAACTTCTCGCGAGCGTTTAAACGCTGGAACGGTCGGGCGCCCAGTGAGTTTCGCGCGGAGCTTTAACGATATCGGCGAATGACAATCCCTTTGCGTATTAGTTTGAAACAAGTGCAGTGATTTTGCTAACAATTTCCTCCTGATCCCAGTCAATGCTGCCGAACAATGCGTAGCGAATCCGGTTTGTCTTGTCCACCACATAGCTGGTAGGGAAAGCATATACACCCCAGCGTTGTAATGCCGTACCGTCGGTGTCGAATAAAATCGGGAAATCCACATTCACTTTACCGGCCAGAAACTCTTGAACCGTCGGCTTGTCCTCTGCCATGTTTACCGCCAGGATCACGAAAGGTTTGCCAGACATTTTCTCTTTGAGCCGTTGCATGGAAGGCATTTCGTGTACACACGGCGGGCACCATGTGGCCCAGAAATTCACCAGCACCACCGTGCCTATATAATCATTTAAGTCCACTGGGTGTCCATTGAGATCGGATAAGGCCAGCGGTGGCGGATTGGGATCACCGAGGTATTCACTTAGGGCTCGGTCTTTTTTACCTTCCCGGGCTTCAGGCGCAGTGATCTTCAGCGGTTGCACGCGGCGAGATTGTTGCGATAGCAGCTTGAGCATGCTGACAGCCTGGTTGATCAGTTGCGGTGTATTCGCAGTCAGTTGTTTTTCCCGCTCGGTGGCGTCTGCACGAAAAAAATAACGGTCGCGGACTTTGTGTAAAATACGCACGTATACATCACTACCGCCTGTTTCCAGGGCCGGCACGGTGCGTTTTAACTTCCAATACCAGGGAGATTGGTCTGGTTGGTAAATATAAAGCGGCAGGTTTGAAGCGGTTACAATGGGCATGATCTCCCCCGCCATGCCGGGATCCGGTGTTTCCACGAAGAATTTCGGGCTGAACAATATAACGCCCAGCAAGTCACGGCTATCGCCTCCATTCAGTTGCCATAAATGCAATCCGCGCAGTACCGCAATAGCGCCGCGGCCGGTGGTAACAAACAATACTTTTTTACCCGTGACGTTATGCGCATGTCGCATCAGCGCCGCCACATCTTCGGCGGGGATTTTGTCCACGCTGCTGGTTACCAGCGGAAAGAAGTGGGCTTCCACCAGATCGACTCGCCAGACTTCGATACCGTTAGCGGCCAGCCCAGCGGCAATTTGTTCATCGCCCATTTGCGGACCGGCCTCCGAAGGCAGCCATATGGCGACAACCTCACCTTGGGCCTGATGAACTTCTATGGGAATTTCAATATCGTTGACGATCAAGAAGGCGGGTTCTGCGCCGAAAACAGCCGGTGCGCTTATGCATAGCGTCACCATGAAAAACAGTTTCTGAATTCGAATCATGTTACACGGGTACGCAAAGAGCACAGATTTTATCTAACAAAAATCAAGATCAAATAGCTCTGCCCCCTCTGTGGTATACATCCTTAAGTCTTGTGATAGATCTCACTGCCTTGTTTTTTAAATTCCTCGGCTTTTTCCTGCATGCCTTTTTCCAGGGCGGTATCAACATCCTGGATATTTTGCTGTTTGGCAAATTCACGCACGTCCTGGGTGATTTTCATGGAGCAGAAGTTAGGGCCGCACATGGAACAAAAGTGCGCCACTTTATGCGCTTCTTTTGGCAGGGTTTGGTCGTGATATTCACGCGCCCTGTCGGGATCCAATCCTAGGTTGAACTGATCATCCCAGCGGAACTCGAAGCGCGCCTTGGATAAGGCGTTGTCACGGATTTGCGCACCGGGATGGCCTTTGGCCAGATCGGCGGCATGCGCGGCGATCTTGTAGGTAATGATGCCTTCTTTGACATCGTCACGATTGGGAAGGCCTAAGTGCTCTTTGGGTGTTACGTAGCACAACATGGCTGTGCCGTACCAGCCTATCATGGCGGCGCCTATGCCGGAGGTAATGTGATCGTAACCCGGTGCGATGTCCGTGGTCAGCGGCCCCAAGGTGTAAAAAGGCGCTTCGCCGCACTCGCTCAGTTGCTTGTCCATGTTTTCCTTGATCATGTGCATGGGCACGTGGCCGGGGCCTTCTATCATGGTTTGTACATCGTGTTTCCAGGCGATTTTAGTCAGCTCGCCTAGGGCTTCCAATTCGCCGAATTGGGCGGCATCATTGGCATCGGCAATGGAGCCGGGACGCAGGCCATCACCCAGGGAGAAGGACACATCGTACGCTTTCATGATATCGCAGATATCTTCGAAATGGGTATAGAGAAAGTTTTCCTTGTGATGCGCCAGACACCATTTGGCCATAATAGAGCCGCCGCGCGAGACGATGCCGGTCATGCGTCTGGCGGTTAAAGGGATGTGACGCAGTAGCACGCCGGCGTGGATGGTGAAATAGTCCACGCCCTGCTCGGCTTGTTCGATCAATGTGTCGCGTACAATTTCCCAGGTGAGTTCTTCGGCTTTGCCGTCGACTTTTTCCAAGGCCTGGTAAATGGGCACGGTTCCGATAGGCACCGGTGAATTGCGAATGATCCATTCGCGGGTTTCGTGGATGTTTTTACCGGTGGACAAGTCCATGATGGTGTCCGAGCCCCAGCGTATGCCCCAGGTCATTTTGTCGACTTCCTCTTCGATGGATGAAGTCACGGCCGAATTGCCTAAGTTGCCGTTGATCTTCACCAGGAAGTTGCGGCCAATAATCATGGGCTCGAGTTCGGCGTGATTGATGTTGGCTGGAATGATCGCTCGGCCCCTGGCCACTTCGTCGCGCACGAATTCTGGAGTAATGTGTTGAGGGATACTGGCCCCGAAAGACTGGCCGGGATGTTGTTGCGAAATTTGTTCGGCCAAAGTGTCCCGGCGCATGTTTTCCCGAATGGCGATGTATTCCATCTCGGGGGTAATTATGCCATTGCGGGCGTAATGCATTTGTGTGACATTGCAACCGGCTTTAGCCCGGCGAGGATTTTTATAATGGTTGAAGCGCAGATAATCCAGGCCGGCATCCCGGGCGCGTTCGCGGCCGAATTGCGAACTTTGTTCGTGCAACACTTCGGTATCGCCGCGCTCTTCAATCCAGGCTGCCCGCACCTCGGATAATCCGTTTCGTATATCGATGCAGACTTGTGGGTCGGTGTAAGGGCCGGAGGTGTCATACACCAGGACCGGTTGGTTTTGCTCGAATCCCGGCGTGCCATCCGGATTTTGTATGGGGGTGGGATTCAAGGTGACCTCACGCATGGGCACTTTGATATCTGCGCGGCTGCCGGAAATATAGATTTTTTTGGAATTGGGGAACGGTTGAATGGAGGCGTCGTTGATTTTTGCCGTTTTGCCGAGAAAATTCTCTGGAATTGCGCTCATGATGATCGTCCTATTCTGTGATGGCACTGAACACAACGGGGAGGAGGCAGGCTTTCTGAAGAAGCTTCCCTACGCCGGTTCAGGCCGGATCAGGTTCGAAGGGTTTAATCTCAGCACCGATTTCTGTCTTGATTCCACGAATTCATCGCGAACAACCATGACTGGCGCACCCCTAGCTGTAATCCTTCAAAGTATCCGATTCTGCGTCGGGATACAAGTGTCTTTTTACGGCCAATTTGCTGGAAAATATCGACCAGTTTGGGGATTGCCAGTGGAAATCGCAATGCGGATGGTCTTGCTGGAATTAAAAGCGGGATTATAAAGGGGGAAATAAATGGACAAACAAGCATATAAAAAGCGGGGGGATTTGCATCCCCCCAACTATAGGTATCAGTTAGTCGCCGCGACTTCTTCGGAAAAAACTACGTGAACCACTGGCACTGGAGCGACTTCGGAATCGGGAGGCACTACCGCTACCGCCATCGTCGTCGTCATCAGCTTCTCCGTCGTCATCGTCATCATCGCCACCTCGACCCATGCCTATACCGGTAGTTGGCGGCTGCGAACTCATGCCCATGCCCGTGGTTGGCGGCGGTGGGGTTGGAGTCGGCGTTGGGGTCGGTGTTGGGGTCGGTGTTGGAGTTGGGGTCGTACTGGGACAAAAGTTCATATACGTTGCGGAACTCAGTGCCCACTGACCTGCGGTGGTTAAATCATTCCGGCTACGGTTATTCGTTGTCGAATGGCAAGCCGAACAAGAACTCACATCCGGCACCGTGGGATTGGGTGAACACGCAGACATGACTGCATTGGCGATGGAACTGGTCGCACCGGCTTGATGCACGGGAAGCAATACGGCGAAAACCGCGAAAGTTAAAAACAGGACGCGGCTTAACTGGGAACGCGACCCATGACATAAACAGTTATTCATTAGAGTTTTTATACGCATCTCTTCGCCCTCTGAAATGCAGAAATTTATGCCTTGTGATCAATCCTGTAACAAACTCTACGCTAACGCAGATAAATCGTGTCAGAATAATTTGATGCAAGGCCCCCTGAAAACGCCCACACAATATCATATACTTTACAAAATTGCACTGCCCATTACGTAAATTAGTTTTTCTAATAGGTACTCGCTAAGTAGGTATAATTGGGCGGCAAGTGCTCGCAGCACCTTACTCAAATTCTAACACTTTGATAACCGTAGCGAATCTGCTTCGTTAACACTTCATCCCTGGTGCAGAAAAATCCGCATACTCGGCGTTGCGGTTAACCTATACAGGCTATTTTTTAACCAACAACAATACTCCGGTGCGCTTAATGTATATACTTATTATTGCCAACTAATCGATAACTCAATGCTGATGCTTTATCGCGGCGCTTCTAAATATGATATAGCCTATTGCCAGCAATACAAATGGCAACAGCAACACTAACCGGGTTGCTGCCCATTGCAGATTGGCGTACCAGGCGTTGCTCATGGCCAATCCCATAAAAAACCATACTGTCCAGCCCATAGACCATATTGAATGCGTTGGGGAATCGCTTTGCGACATCGCATTGGGCAATAAATATCCCAGAGCAATCCCCGCCAACGCGGCATGCGCAATCCACAGCAAATATGGTGGCCATACTACCGCAATCATAAAATTAACCAATGCCAGCGCATAGACGGTTTGTTCGGCCCGGCCGGAGCGGCAAGAGGACTTGAGGTAATTTCCAACCGCCGCGGCCATAAAACTTATGCTGACGTACAAAGCCCACTCAGTATTGACCTGAAAATCCCATATCACGCTACTTATATCTATCGCTAATATGAACACGGCGTATCTGGCGATGACATCGACCGCAAACGTATCCTTGGATTTTTCTGCTGATGCAGAGACCAACGCTGCAGAGATCAACGGCCGGCTCCAGATCGCCGCAATAATGAACACTATCACCAGGAATAATACGACTATCATGGGATAATACACGGCCGGCCACCAGAGGGCGCCGATGATCGCCAATGCAGCTATGGCGCAATGCGGGCATGAAGTGGATTGGTTGTTTATTTTGACTGCACCAACCACGCTGAGTAGATAAGAACAGACCCCGAGTATGGCCATACCCACGGCCTGGTTGAGTGAGTGTTCGTCCCAGTAGTTCATGTGCAAGGGTGTATACACCCATATACCCACGACTATGCCGATGGCACTGACCAACGTTGTGGCATTGCCGGACGCCATGGTCAATCGCATCGCCCACAGGCGTCTGTGTAATATCGTTAGCAGCAGCAAGGGCGCGAGATACAACCATCCAGTGATACCGTCAAAATCGGATCCGTATACCACCAGGCCCATGACCAGCGCCAGCAGGTACATAAACGGAAATTGAAAATAGAGTAAGTGGTTTAGCATCGTTTTTTCGTCAGCGCTTTTATTCACCCGATTCCTGCGCTGACGCCTCTAATCCGATTGTGGTTGTCGAATTGGGGGGCAAATCAACCAGGATGTCAACCAACTGTTCACCGTTGCGCCGCCAGTGACGCACGACTTTGCCGTGGGTGGGTTGGAAGGCTGTCTTTACATCCGCAACGCGTAGGGTGACTTTTGCATTGGGCAGATATTCGTTGAGATCGTTATGTATGCTCACGGTGTCGTCGGCGTGGTACGTCACATTGAGTTTGCCCACGGGAATGGAAGCTGCCGCGTCCCGCTGGCCATCGCCGTCGTAGTCGTAGGTGTACGATACAAGCTTGGCGTTTTTCAGGCGAATTAATCGATACCCGTGGTGCAGCGGTGATGCGGAATACGCCTCACGCAAATCCGCGCCGGCGGTCGTAGTAGCCACATAAGGCGTGCCCGGAAAATCCCAGGTGTCGTGTCGTTCCTCGCCACGTTCATCAAACACCATGTCGCCATGCCAGTGCCCGGACAATACAATGGGAACATGGTACTGTTTAAACAGCGCCACCAGTTTGTCGGCGTTGACGTGCACGTAACCGTGTTGGCCTTCTTTGTGATGCAAGGGATGATGAATTTGCACGATGGGAATTTTACCTTGCAAGTGCTGGAATTGTTCACGCAACCATTGAAACTGGCTTTGCGTCATTTGATCGCGACTGTGACCTGAGTTCAGGCTGATGAATTTATAACGTCCGAAGTCCACCGCATGATAGGCCTTCGTGAAATAATGCAAATAGCCGGCCCAGCCTTCATACTCGTGATTGCCCGCCACGGCAATCACCGGCGCATCCACCATGGCCATCGCCTCCGTCAAACGCCGATACTGATCCCAACTGCCGCCGTACGCAATATCACCGGTAAATAACACGACGTTAGGATTGATGATGTTAATCTCACGAATGATTTGCTGCAATAAGGCATCGCCGGATTCATCTCCCCCCAAGGTTGGCAAATCAGCCAGTTGCACCAGGGAAAAGTCCTCCGGCACCGAATCGATGATATGCACGGTTTTACGCTGTGCGATAACCGTGTCTTTACCGGATTCCGCCAACAACGAATAGGCTCCAGGGCGAATGTTTTCGGGAAGTTTGAGGGTGATGGTCTTATTGCTTAAGCCGCTGTGAGAGGAACCCGCTTGCAAGGTGTATTGATTATCGCCGTCGTCCAACCGCCAGCGCAGGGACGGATAATAAAACGGGACAGAGGTCTTGATCACCGGCCGGATGTGCTCGCCCGCCCGGGCGATGACTGGAATTCCCAGCCTGGGGGTCTGTATTTCCACCCGCACTGGGAACAGCATCCAATAAACCGCGATGATGATGAGCGTTGCGGTTAATGCAAATTTTTTTCTGTGACTCATGAGGTGTGTTTAATTTTGCGATAATCCGCCTGACCGGGATGGTGTCAGCAACTCGGTATGTTTTGAAGGTAAGCTGAAAGTCTCTTGAATCAACATGATCATCCGACACAAATCCTTAAAATTTACCAGGCTTTTTTCGGTATTTTACGTAGGTAAGACACGCAACGGTGGTCCGGCTTGTTTCCCCGTTCGATTTCTAGCTTGTTTCGGTGAGTGATTTTGCAATATTAGCATAAACTGATACATATCAGGGCGGGTTAAGGCTTGCGCAATTAAATCACCGCATTTTGACACATTCCACTTGCCTCACAAGCGCAAACTCCGTATCTTTTAGCGTTCCGTGGCCAACGAGAAGATACCCCATTTAATCGGCTCGGAACACCATAAAAATGATAAAGATGATCTGGCAAAGGTTTTAGAAAAATGGACAATTCAGTAGAACAACACGACACACTGGCAATGGCCCGCTTTAACATGGTCGAACAGCAAATTCGCCCGGCCGAAGTGTTAGACCCCCGAATTTTGAATGTGATTGGCGAATCGCGCCGCGAGGATTTTGTGCCGGAGGCCTACAGAAACCTCGCCTACTCAGACATCCATGTTCCCATCGGCCACGGCCAAACCATGTTAAAGCCGGTTCAGGAAGCACGTTTTTTACAAGCTCTGGATATCCAACCCAGTGACAAGGTGTTGGAAATCGGCACCGGTAGCGGCTACATGGGCGCATTGCTGGGGAAACTGGCGGACCGGGTGATCAGTGTTGAAATTGTGCCCGAACTCGCCCAACAAGCCAAAGCCAAACTGGCAGAACACAATATCAACAACGTGATAGTGGAAACCGGCGATGCCGCTAACGGCTGGGAGAACAGCGCACCTTATGACGTTATTGTGGTTACCGGCTCCATGCCGCTAATGGCCGAAAACCTTAAACACCAGTTGGCCATTAATGGGCGGCTGTGCATCACGCTGGGCACTGAACCGGTGATGACGGTGTATTTGATTGTGCGCGTGGGCGACAATCAATGGCACGAGGAAGCCCTATTTGAAACAGTGATCCCGCCACTGAAAAATGTTCGCCAACCGGAATCATTTGTGTTTTAGCAGTCCGTATATTAACATTTTCTAATATTTCGCAAACACATGGTTATTCATGCAGCAAATCACTGTCAAAGACCTGAAACATCTGCTGGACAATGGGCAGTCCGAGCCCTTGCTGCTGGATGTTCGAGAACCGTGGGAATTTGATATCTGCCGCATTGAAGGTTCCAGACTGATTCCGATGCGGCAAATACACACTATCGTCGAGCAGTTGAACCACGATCAACACACCATAGTGATTTGCCATCACGGGGTGCGTAGCCGGCAAGTGTGTTCTTATCTGATGCAAATGGGTTTTAATAATGTGGTTAATTTAATCGGCGGAGTTCAAGCATGGGCCCACGAAGTGGATCCACGCATGCCGACTTATTAGCGCCGACTTACTGACAAATAATCATGCACGGGGTTGTATTATTCATGAACAAAAACAAATTCACAGCAAGCCTGCTTATCATTGTTGTTGCGTGGCTGGGAGCCTCCAACGCGCAAGCCGAAGATTTAATGCAGATTTACCAATTGGCGGTAGAGAGTGATCCGAGCTTCCAAGCCGCGGAGGCTTCTTTAAGATCTACCATCGAGGCTAAAGGGCAGGCGGATTCCAATTATTTACCCTCCCTGGATCTTAGCGCTGGGGCGGTACAAAGCAAAACAGAAACTTCGACGGCCACTTCCGAATCCAATTCCATTCGATACGGCGCGTCAATTCAGCAACCTATCTATAATCGCTTCTTTCCCATTCAAAGCCGTTTGGCGAAATCGCGAATTGTCGGTGCCGAAGCCGATTTTTCGGCGGCCCAACAGGCCTTGATCGTGCGTGCATCCGAGGGCTATCTGGGTGTATTGCGGGCGCTGGATAACCTGGAATTCGCCAACGCGGAACAAGAGTCCATCGGGCGGCAATTGGAACAAACCAAACAACGCTTTGAGGTGGGCCTGGTAGCCATCACCGACGTGCACGAAGCTCAGGCGCGATTTGATTTGGCCAGGGCCAGAACCATTGAAGCGGAAAACAGCTTGAACAACGCCCGTGAAGCGCTGCGCTCCATCACCGGCAGATATCACGAAAACCTGGCGGTATTGAGCGACAAAACACCTTTTGTCGCCCGGCCCGACCCTGATGACATCGATTACTGGACCGATTCGGCACTGGAGAAAAACTATGATTTACAGTTCTATCAACAAGCCGTGGTCCAGGCTCAGGAAACGGTGAGTCTGCAACGAGCGGACTACTATCCCACCTTGTATTTGAACGGCAGTTATCAAAGAACCGAAGGTGATGACTACGAAAATACTTTTGGCATAACGGTTGACGGTGACGTAGACAGTTCCAGTGTAAGTTTGAACTTTAATATGAATTTGTACAGCGGTGGCAGCACCAAATCTGCAGTCTCCCAGGCCAAGCAAGACTTGCGCTATGCACGAGAAATCTATGAGCAAACCAAGCGTGAAGTTCAACAACGGGTGCGCAATCAATATCTGGGCGTGATTTCAGGTATCAGCCGCGTCGATGCGCTAAAACAAGCGGTAGTATCCAACGAAAGCGCCTTGAAAGCGGCCGAAGCCGGTTTTGAAGTGGGCACCCGCACCACGGTGGATGTGCTAAACGCTAGAAGCCTGCTGTTTTCCGCCATTAATAACTATTCCCAGGCTCGCTACGATTATATTTCTTCGTGGTTACGCTTGCTGCAGGCTGCCGGCACCTTAAACGAAGAGGCCTTAGAAAGAATCAATAAATGGCTAGAGGAAAAATAACCGTCGCCAGCGACGCTTAATGTTATCGTGAGCCAAACCCAAGACGCGTTCCGTCCGACACACTACCTCGCTCCAAAATTCTGGCCAGTCTGGCTGGGCATAGGCATCGTCAAAACCATTCCTTTGCTGCCCTATCGCGTTATGTTGCGGTTGGGCCGGGCCATGGGCAACCTCATGTATCGCCTCATGCCCCGGCGGCGACGCATAGGCGCGGTGAATTTAAAGCTGTGTTTCCCGGAGCTTAGTCAAGCAGAGCGCAAAGAACTGCTAAAACGTAATTTCCAGTCGGTGGCCACCGCCGGTCTGGAAACCGCCCTGGCATGGTGGGCACCCGATAAAAAGCTGCGCCCGCTGGCCCACTACCATGGGATACAGCATTTCAAGGACGCCATTGCCAGCGGTAAAAGCGTGATCCTGTTGACCGCTCACTTCACTTGCTTGGAAATCGGCGCCCGCATGTTGTTAATGGAACAACAATATGCGGGCATGTATAAACGCCACCGCAATGAATTATTAGAAGCTGTCATCAGCCGCAGCCGCAGCCGGCACTGCAAAATCGCCATTCAACAAGATGACATCCGCGGATTTTTGCGGTTGTTAAAAAACAAAGTCCCGGTATGGTACGCGCCCGATCAGGATTTAGGGCTCAACCGCAGTGTGTTCGCCCCTTTTATGGGAATACCTACCGCCACCATTACCGCGGCGAGCCGGTTCGCCAAAATGACGGACGCTGTGGTGGTACCGTATTTTCCCACGCGCCGGGATGACGGCAACGGTTACGATATCGAAATTTTACCGCCATTGAAGAACTTTCCCACCGGCGATGACGTGACTGACGCCACCACCATTAACCGGCTCATTGAAGAACATGCCCGCAAAACCCCGGCGCAATATTTGTGGCTGCACCGGCGTTTTAAAACCCGCCCCCCCGGCGAACCCAGTGTGTATGAGCAAACCTAACGACCGCAGGAAATATTTTGCGATGTTGCGTTATCGCTTGCTCCTGTGGATAGCGGTGGTCCCAGTGTTTTTCCTGACCTTGTTTCAAGCCATAAAACACCGGGATGGTCGTTATCTGCAGCAACGCTTCGGCTTGGGTTACCGGCATTGCCGCGAGCCGGGGCTCTGGATTCATGCGGCCTCGGTGGGCGAAGTGCAAGCCGTGGTACCCTTGATTACGCACCTGCAGAACCACTACCCTAAAATGGCGATTCGGCTAAGCACGGTAACCCCTACCGGCGGAAAAATCGCCCGCGAAAAACTGCCTCATGTGCAACACTGTTATCTGCCTCTGGATTTGCCGTCGATGGCGAAACGGTTTTTTCGCGCTGTAAACACACGTTGCGGGCTGATCATGGAAACCGAACTTTGGCCCAACATATACACTAGCGCCCGCCTCCAAGACCTCAGCCTAATCACCATCAACGGGCGCATTTCCGGCAAGACTTTGAATGCCCCAACATGGGTAAAACAGTTATATCAACGCACCTTGCAGCAGGTAACGGCGGTGCTGGCCAAATCCGAAGCGGATGCGCAGCGATTTATCCAATTAGGCGCCTCCGTCGATACGACTTGTGCCGTCGGGAATATAAAATTTGCCATCGCCGCCGATTTCACACCGCCCAAGCAAGCGTTAAACATCGGCCGGCCGTTTGTATTGGCCGCATCCACTCACCAGGGTGAGGAGCAACTGCTGGCGCAACTGTGGTCACAACTGGATCTCAAAGAATACCTCTTGGTGATCGCGCCGCGCCATCCCTACCGCAGTGCCGGGATTTTCAAGCAGCTGACTACAATTGATAAACATGTCGCCGTCAGAAGCAAAGGCGATCCAGTGGACGAATCCACCCGCATTTACCTGGCGGATACCTTGGGCGAGTTGATGGCGTTGATGCAGCAAGCCGAGGTGGTATTCATGGGCGGGTCGCTGGTGCCGGTGGGTGGCCACAATATCCTGGAACCGGCCATGCTGGGTAAGGCCGTCGTGTTCGGCCCGTATATGCATAATTTTGCTGACGAAGCACAACGTTTTCTGGAACAGCAAGCGGCGGTGCAAGTCATGGATATTAATGAATTGAAACGACAACTGGCCGGTTTGCTGGCTGATACCGCCAAACGGCGTACTTACGGGGACCGAGCCAGAATACTTATACAGCGGGATAAAGATATGGTGGAGCGTTATGTCGAACACATCAATCGTTATTGTGATCTTGGCAATCTGGCGGAGTGAGTCGTTGAGTTATATCCAGTGCTGATTGCAAAATCCTGATATTTGATTACCACGAAGGCACGAAGAATACGAAGTCAAAAGCTCTCTATTCTTCGTGGCTTCGTGGTAAAAATTAATATTTCATTTTTACCCACTGTGTATTGTAGTCAAACCGCTCCAAACAAGCCTTATTGACTATAACCCTTCACAAAGTGCTGCCAGACCAGCGGAGAATAGTGAAACGGACTGATTTGCGCGCTCAGTTTCTGCAAAGAGCGTTTAAACCGGTCGATATTAGCTTGTTGCCAGCGGGATGCCGCGGCACGAATTTCGCCTTTGTCGAAATCGATCAAATACACCGCCCCATCGTCGCTTAGCATTACGTTATGGGCGTTGAGGTCCGCGTGATACACGCCGGCGTTATGAAACGCACGCACAGTGCAGCCGATATTCCGCCATTGCGCCGAGGGTAGCTCTTGTTTACGCAAACAATCCGTCAAGGATTTGCTGGCGTTCAACCGCAGTGTCATTAAATCGGCCCGGTAATAAAGGCCGTTTTTCACCACATGGGCAGCCACCGGCTGCGGCACGGGCAGGCCTTTTTCAGACAGTGTCTTGAGCAAGTGCCATTCACGCCAGGCGCGGGTCTGCTCGATACCGGTCCACCAATAATAGTCGTTTAACAGCTTGGCCACCAGGCCGCCACGTTGGTAGTGCCTGAGCACGCAGGTATGCTCATCCACGCGGACAAAATACGTCGTCCCCCGGCCTAAGGCCTCGCCCTGGATGGTGCGTTGCTGGCGATGGTGGCGTGGATCGAACAATTCCGCCTGGGCTGCCGGCAGCAGGTCCGCGTCGTATAAAAAAAAGTGGTTGTTCTGCTGTTGCGAGGTCGGAGTCACGGATAATGGTTTGGAGTTAGTGATCATTGATTATAGCCACGCCGGGTTCATGGCGGATATTTTTACTTATTAATATGCTAAGATACAACATTTTTTTAAGGTCTTTATTTTCCCGTTTATCAATCGGTCTTTACACGTACAGGTAAAATACCATGCATATTAGAAAGCGCATTCTCATCACCGGCGGCGCCGGCTTTATCGGCTCGCATTTGAGCGAAGTCCTGCTGCAACAAGGCCATGACGTTTTGTGCGTGGACAATTTTTTTACCGGGACCAAAGACAATCTGGAGCATTTATTCGACAATTCCCATTTTGAGCTGTTGCGCCACGACGTCACCTTTCCGTTGTATGTGGAAGTGGATGAAATCTACAACCTCGCCTGCCCGGCCTCTCCCATTCACTATCAACACGATCCGGTACAAACCACCAAGACCAGCGTACACGGTGCCATCAACATGCTGGGCCTCGCCAAACGCACCAAAGCCAAAATCCTGCAGGCTTCCACCAGCGAAGTCTACGGCGATCCGGAAATTCATCCGCAAACCGAAGATTATTGGGGGCATGTCAATCCCATCGGTTTTCGCTCATGCTACGACGAAGGCAAGCGCTGTGCCGAAACCCTGTTTTTCGACTACCACCGGCAGCATAAATTGCGCATCAAAGTCGCCCGCATTTTCAATACTTACGGTCCCAGAATGCATCCCAATGACGGCCGCGTGGTGTCCAATTTCATCGTGCAAGCTCTGCAAGGCAAAGACATTACCATTTATGGTGATGGCTCGCAGAGCCGCTCCTTCTGTTATGTCGATGATCTTGTGGATGTGCTCATCCGCCTGATGAACTCCAAAGATTCGTTTACCGGTCCGGTCAATACCGGCAATCCCGGCGAATTCACCATCAAAGAGCTGGCCGAACACGTCATCACACTCACCGGGTCGAAATCCAAACTGATTTTCAAACCGTTGCCTTCGGACGACCCCAGACAACGTCAACCCAACATCGAACTGGCCCGCAAGGAACTGGGTTGGGAGCCCAAAGTGGCTTTGAAAGAAGGCTTGATTAAAACCATCGCTTATTTCGACGAGTTATTAAAGCACTAAACTCCGCCGGGCATTTCCCCCCGCAATGCCACTGCCGTTCACCAATCCACCCAACAGCTTGTGCGTCCTGCGCTTGTCGGCAGTGGGCGATGTGTGCCACACCTTACCGGTGGTGCGCACCATCCAATCCGCCTGGCCGCAAACCCACATCACCTGGATCATTGGCAAAACCGAGGCCGGTTTGGTGGGCGATATCCCCGGCATCGAATTCGTGATTTTCGATAAGTCCCTGGGCTGGCGCGCCTACCGGTCCGTCCGCCGGCAACTCAAAGGGAGGCGCTTCGACGCCTTGCTGCACATGCAAATGTCCCTGCGCTCAAGCCTCATTAACCGTCTGGTAAACACCGATATTCGGTTGGGCTTTGACCGCGCCCGCGCCAAAGACCTTCAATGGCTGGTCAACAACCAGCAAATACCGGCGCACAGCCGCCAACATGTGATGGACAGTTTGTTTGGGTTTACCGAGGCCTTGGGCATCACAGCGCGAAATTTACGCTGGGACATCCCCGTCAGTCAGCAGGACAAAGACAGCATAAATGCCTTGATTCCACAGGATAAACCGATTTTGGTGATCAGCCCCTGCTCCAGTATGAGTTATCGAAACTGGAATGCCCAGGGGTATGCCCAAGTCGCGGATTACGCCACGCAACATTATGCATTCCGCGTTGTGCTGAGTGGTGGCACATCCTCCCAGGAAAATGAAATGGGTAAAAATATCGAAAAATTCATGACAACCCGGCCTGTCAATTTGATCGGCAAAACCAGCCTGAAACAATTGCTGTATGTACTGCACAACGCCGATATTATTGTCTCGCCGGATTCAGGGCCTGCGCACATGGCTACGGCGGTGCGAACGCCAGTGATCGGACTGTATGCCTGTACCAATCCGGAGCGGGCGAGGCCTTATTTCAGCGCAGATTATGTTGTGAATCAGTACCCGCAAGCCGTGCTGGGGAAATTCGGCAAGCCGCCAGAAGAATTGCCCTGGGGAACCCGGGTGCGAGAGTCCGGTACCATGGACCGAATCACCGCTGAGGATGTCATGGTAAAATTGGATTTGTTAGTGGGGGAATTGCGCGAAACCTCTGGCCGGTCAGGCAAATAACGTGCGCTCCACCATGGAACAAATGATGTGTCCCACTGTGATGTGCGACTCCTGAATACGCGCTGTATTGTCCGACGGGATACGCAGGCAATAGTCGCACAATTCCAGCATATCACCACCACCGCTACCGGTCATACCGACGGTGACGATCCCCAGTCGTTTGCATTCTTGAATTGCCGCCACGACATTCGGCGACCGGCCGGAAGTGGACAGGCCGAAAAACACATCCCCTTCCCGCCCCAACGCCTGAATCTGGCGTTGAAATATGGCCTCATAACCATAATCGTTGGCTACGGCAGTCACAGTGGATGTATTGGCGGACAAGGCCAATGCTGGGATACCGGAACGATCCTGCTCATAACGACCGACGAACTCGGCTGCCAGGTGCAACGCATCCGATGCGCTGCCGCCGTTCCCCGCGAACATCACTTTATTGCCATGGCGAAACGCCTGGATACAACGATTCGTGACTTCTTCGATCAACTGCAAAAAGCTGTCATTGCTCAGCAATTGCTGTTTGATTTCCAGAGAAGTCCTTAATTGAGCCTTGATGTCGTTCAACATGGTATAATCCGCCACTTTTAGCGTTCCTAGAGATCCTGTAAAGAATTTAATTATAACTTAATTCACGCACGCACATACACAACACTGACTGGCTCGTAATCGCGATAACAGCCTGCCTTCAAACCATGCGACTATTATTGATAAACTCATACAGCGCCGACTACGTAGAAGACCAGTTGGCCGCGGGATTGACGGCAGTATTAGGCCGGCAAAACGTGGTATTTTATCCGGTCAATATCAATTATTACCTTGCCCGCCGCCCCTACCCGCGCAATATGGGCGTATGCCGAGATAGCTGGAATTATTTTACCGATTTGTTGGCAGTGCGCCGCCAACTGCGCAGCTTTCAGTTTGATGCCGTCATAATAGGCTCCACCAAGCGGGATACTTTTGAACGATTTCTGCAGATCTCCGACTATCTGCCCGCCCATATTCCCATCATTTTTGTAGACGGCGGTGACTGGCCAGCCATCGGTGGTGATGCCCAACGCATGCACTTTGACGGCTTGTATCAACAAGTCATGTCCGAACGCACACCTAAAGTCATTTTCAAACGGGAATACCTGTCCACGGAATCCTACCCTGAAAACACCTTTGCCTTTCCCATGGCTTTTAAACCACCCAAGGCATTCGAAAAAGCGCCGCTAAAATACGATGTGACGTGCTGGTGCGTGGAATCGCACCCGCTGCGCACTCAGGCGCTGGAACTGTTGCAAAACCGCTTCGACTGCAAAGCCAACGGCACAGTTAAAGGTCAGACGTTTCGCACTTACAAACGCAAAGGCAACACCTACCTCAGTGAATTGTCGGCCAGCAAAATCGCTTGTAATTTCAGGGGCGTAGGCTGGGACACCTTGAGGTATTGGGAAATACCTGGAGTGCAAACACTTATGATCAGCGGCTTACCGCAAATCACGATTCCCGATAACTTCAAACATGAGGAACATGTGATTTTCTGCCGTGATGATTTAAGCGACTTGCTCGACAAGGCGGACTATTATTTAAAACACGACCAGGAGCGGGAGCAGCTGGCAGCGGCGGCACACGATCATATTATGAAATACCATACGCACCTCGCTCGGGCGCACTATTTCCTTGAGCGAGTGCGGGATCACATTTAGTATAACCACTCATTCAACAAAACGGTCAGATTCCTTTTCAGCACGCTTTATCGCAAATATGTCAGAATATCACGCTTCCATTATTGTTTCAGTGTACAAAAACATCAATGCGCTGCGGGCGATTTTTTACGCGTTATTCCATCAATCCAATCCGAATTTTGAAATCATAGTCTCCGAAGACGGAAATGACCCGGACGTGCGCAACTTCGTAACTTCAGCCAATGGCCGCCAGCCTATTGTGCACCTTAGTCAGGAAGATAATGGTTTTCGCAAAAATAAAGCGCTTAACCGTGCCATTGCGGCAGCGCGGGGTGATTTGCTGATATTTATCGACGGCGATTGTGTGCCGCACAAGCATCACATTGCCAGTCACGTCCAATGCGCCTCACAAGGATTCGCCTGTTCCGGCCGCCGCGCCGAACTGGGCCCAACCTTTTCCCAGTTTATTCTAAACAAACCCGAACACATCAAGATCTTTGAAAACCCGCTCACCTTTGGTCTATTCGCCATACCTGCACTGATCGATCATTGTAAAAACTATGAAGCCGGACTGTATTCGCCACTACTGCACCGCTTCAGCAAACACAAGGATGTATCACTGTTAGGGTGTAACTTTTCATGCCATAAGAGCGACCTCATCGCCGTCAACGGTTTTAACGAAGCTTACACTTCGCCTGGCATAGGAGAAGACAGCGATATTGAGTGGCGCTTGAGAGAAAACGGTATTAAGGTCAATAATATAAAATTCCTGGCACCGGTTTATCACCTGCATCATGAGCACAAGTTCGTGGCATCGCAAACCAACCAGACACTGTTGGAAAAAACGAAACTGCAACGCTTGGTGTATTGCGAACACGGTGTCGATCAGTATCTTGGCCAGCACGCGAAATGAAACCTCCCCTGAAAAAAGTGTTGGTCATACGCAACGATAAGCTAGGTGATTTTATGCTGGCTTTTCCGGCTTTTCAGATATTAAAAAACTCATTGCCCGAGGTGTCATTAACCGCACTGGTCCCAAAATACACTCAAGAAATGGCGCAAGCTTGCAAAGCCATTGATCAGGTAATTATCGATCCTGGTCCAAAAGCACCTTGGCGAGAACAACTGGTGCTCATACAACGAATCACAAGCAAAAAGTTCGATGCAGTGGTAACCTTGTTTTCCACCACTAGAATAGGATTCGCATTATTCGCGGCGCGTATACCGTACCGCTTGGCCCCCGCCACCAAGGCCGCGCAAATGTTTTACAATCATCGCCTGACCCAGCGTCGCTCCCGTTCTGAAAAACCGGAATTCGAATACAACAACGATTTAATTAAAACGCTGCTCAGGGATTTTGATATTGAAACTCAGCCGGCAGCACCGCCTTATTTGCAATTTCCCACACCCGTCGTCGAAGAACTGCGTAACGTATTTTGCCGCAACAACCAACTCGATCCGCAACACCCACTGATATTCATTCACCCCGGCAGCGGTGGTTCAGCCAATAATCTCCGTGTGGAACAATATGCAACGCTGGTGAAGCAACTCCATGCCAATTTGGATTTTTCGGCAGTTATCACAGCCGGCCCCAATGAGTTACCGATAGCAAAAAAGGTAGCATCCGATTTACAGGTTTTGCCACATGCCATATACCACTCGACTGAAGGGCTGGCGGTATTCGCGCAACATATCCGATTCGCTGATTTATTCATAAGCAGCTCAACAGGCCCGTTACATATTGCCGGTGCGCTCGATGTGCCTACTGCCGGATTTTACACGCGGCGTCGCTCAGCCACTTCGTTGCGATGGCAAACCTTGAACAGTCCGGACAATCGGCTGGCGTTTTCACCGCCTGAGGCGAAGAAGGAGAACGATATGTCTGCGATTGATATAGCAGATGCGGTTGATAGAATTCGAGAAAAATTTTTTTCCGGCTCTGATTAATAGCCGTTTGGGTATAGTCACAGTCAGCGGCCCAGTAACTCGCCATAATACTTGATCAACCGCTCATAGTGAGTCGACGTGGAAAACTGAAAATCGGCTTTTTCTTTGCCGGCAAGCGCTATACGTTGCCGTTGTTGCGGATTTTCATATAAATATTGCAGTTTTTCG
>JAJDNG010000014.1 GCA_022340845.1 Gammaproteobacteria bacterium
CTGACTAAGATTTGGGTCACGATAGGCGGTCCATCACGCACCGGCTGGTTGGAGAAAAACCATTGGGTAAATTTTCATTGTAAAATCTTGACGTCCCGGTGCTGATATTCAGAAATTAATACTGTCGAAACGGGGATCGGCACTTAATATTTGCACGCTGACTTTATTGGGTAAACACACCGCCAGCTCGCCCCCTTGGCGGATCCAACCTTGATAAATGCATTGTTTACCTTCGCAAGGTGACTGTACAAATCGGATTTTGCCATCTTCCACCTGAAGTTTGCTGATGCCCAAGACTCCCGGTACGTCTATCCATTGGTTTTGAAACAAATCCACATTAGCCCAATGTTTCCCCGCCACCAAAATCGCCGCCTGGTTACCGAAATACGCCTCCCGCCAATAATTGCTGTACAGAACTCCGAGCAAAATCAATGCCGACACTACCACTAGCGCATCACCGGGCACGAGGCGTTGTTTTAAGGCCTGGATAGTACGGTTCATGGCTTCGTTTTAAAAAAATAAAAAATAACCCACCGACATATTATGGTTTATTTCTATGATTTAGTACTATGGATTAGCCGTTCACAGGATTAATGATTCACGGGTTGAACGCGGTTCACAAAGGTTCACTGTAGACGATTTTCGGCAACGGTTTTACATCGAAATAAATTCGCTCTTTCAAGTCAGGGGTCATATATACGGTGCCCCGAGTGTCCACCAACATAACGGATTTGACGCCCATGGACTTGGCCACTTCATACCATTCTTCCGGTCCGGCGACAAAAATAGCGGTGGCTGCCGCATCCGCCTCGGCCGCGTTGTCGTGAAACACGGTAACCGATGTGGCGCCTCGCGCCGGGTAGCCGGTTCGAGGATCCAATATATGATAATAGCGTATGCCTTCGTATTCGAAATAGCGTTCATAATCGCCGGACGTAAACACACTCTCGTCGCCTTCTACATCCACTGACGCCAGGATGCCCGGACCGCGGGGATTACGAATGCCGATGCGCCAGGGCCGGTTGCCGTGTCGACCGATCGCGCGCAAGTCTCCGCCCGCGTTCACCACAGCGTTGTCTATACCCAGTTCCCGCAAGTGTTCGATCACCACATCCACGCCGTAGCCTTTGGCAAATCCGCCAAAATCCAGCCTTACGGCGTCGTTGGTACCATACATTTCTATACCGTCAATCACGACATCATCCATGCTGGGATGTTTTTCCAATAAGGCGTTGATTTGATCCGGCGTCGGTGGCGGGCCTTGTGGTGGATCATCACTGGCAAACCCCCACAGTTTAATCAGGCGACCGATCGCAGGGTTGAATCTACCTTGACTCTTGGTGGCAAATTCTTTGGCTTTGTTGATCAAAGGGATTATGGACGGTGGCGCGCTGAATCGCTCACCGGAGGGTAATAATTCATTAATTCGCGAAAGCGGTCCCGGGTTCCACGCGTGCCAAGCAAAATGCATGTATTTAAAATCTTCATCAATGGCCCGCACTGCTTCACGACCGGTTTTTTCATCCACACCCCACAGCTTAACGTCGATTAAGGTACCAAAACCAATGAGCTGTTCATGGTAGGCGTCGGACTTTTGACCACAACCGAAGGCCGACAACAATAAAACCACCAGAATCAAAACACGCATGATAATAGACTTAAGCAAACCGGTAATGCCTTTCTTTTTTGTAGAGTATTTTTAGTACTTATCGTGTAGTACTTATCGATTGTCAGTCATTGTGAGCGAGTTGAATTTAACGCCGCGCGGCTTCGATATAGTCCATAAGCTTGGCGCTAATATTTATCCCGTATTGAGCGTCCAACTCACGAATACACGTGGGACTGGTCACATTCACTTCGGTTAAATAATCACCAATCACATCCAGACCGACAAAAATCAAGCCCTTCTCTTTCAGAATGGGGGCCACCTGCTGGCATATCCAATAATCGCGTTCCGTTAATTCCACCCCGATACCTTGTCCGCCCACGGCGAGATTGCCTCGTGTTTCACCTTCTGGCGGCACCCGCGCCAAAGCATACGGTACCGGTTCGCCATTGATGAGCAATATGCGTTTGTCGCCTTGGCTGATTTCCGGAATAAACGTTTGCGCCATGGCATAACACCGCCCATTGTGGGTGATGGTTTCAAAAATAACATTGGTGTTGGGATCACCACGTTTGACTCGAAAAATGGACGAACCGCCCATGGCATCCAGCGGTTTGACAATAATATCGTTATGCAGATTCAAAAATTCTTTCAACTGAGGAAGGTTGCGGGTCACCACGGTCGGACAAGTACACTGCCCGAACCAGGCGGTAAACAGCTTTTCGTTGGCGTCACGCAGTGCGGCCGGTTTATTGACCACCAACACGCCTCGCGCTTCGGCCCGCTCTAACAGCTGAGTGGCGTGAATATATTCCATATCCAGCGGCGGATCTTTGCGCATCAACACAGCGTCCAGTTCTGACAGCGGCTTGCACTCCCCGGCGGCCAAGGTAAACCAACCCGCCGGATCGTCTTTGAGCTGCAACGGGCGCATAAAAGCATGACAGTCGGAATCCTGTAAATACAAATCGGCCATTTCCATATAATGCAACTGCCAGCCGCGCGCCTGAGCTTCCAGTAACATGGCAAAGGTGCTGTCTTTTTTAATGTTGATGGAACCAATAGGATCCATGACCACGCCGAGTTTCACTGTGTTTGTCATATTTTATTTGCTGGTTTCAATCAATGTTTCAGTCGAGTGCCTTTAAATGCCGATACTAACGCAAGCGTAATATCGTAGCGATTGCTATAATCATTATTTATGATTTATTATTCTTAATATCATATTACTATATTCTAGCACTCTATATCAGTACCCGTTTGCGACTAATATTGAACGTTTTTTAACCATATCAACAAAATTCCCGGTTTCCTTACCAGTGAATCCCGCTAAGCTCTTGAGCTGTCTAAATATTGCCATTAGAATTCCAATGAATTAATAGCCTAGAACGTTCTTTTAAAAATGGCTATGTGAAAGCCGTATGAAAACAACGTCAAAAACAATATTCAAGCGATGAAATTTGTCGCCACCAGACTGAAATACTAGTTCTTAGTTAGGGGAAAGCCATATCAAAAAATGTCGAGCGTCCGATCTACTAAGGTGGGACTGGGCTGCCACCATGGCTGTTGGCGGTAGCGACATGGCGAGTGGGTTGGATGAGCGACGCTTAAACCCACACTGGTGAACATGAATAACTAGATATTACAGAGTGTTGGACCACACTATATTAAAGTCTAAGACACTAATGCCGATAACGTGAAAAACAGTACCGGCTACAACCAGCAAAAATCGGGACTATTTATTGCATACAGGTGTTAATTAAATTGATTACTCTATTGATTTATAAAGACCTGTAAGTTAAAAACGGCTGGATTCTCCATAAAAAAGGATCTCCGAAACCCTTTCTTTGGTTTGAGAATGCACAAATCTGTTTATTTATTAACCAACACGAGGTGCCACGGTGGCTAGTGAAGCAACTGAACCTTCTTTGCAAGGTATAAAGGTAATGGTCATTGACGACAGTAAAACGATACGTCGCACCGCCGAAACGTTATTGAAAAAAGCCGGTTGCGAAGTGATCACCGCCACCGACGGTTTTGAAGCGCTTTCAAAAATCACCGATCAAAATCCTGACGTGATTTTTATTGATATCATGATGCCGCGTTTGGACGGCTATCAAACTTGTGCGTTGATTAAAAACAATCATCTTTATAAGAACACGCCGGTGATTCTATTAACCAGCAAAGACGGCTTGTTTGACCGCGCACGGGGAAGAATCGTTGGGTCTGATCAATATTTAACCAAACCGTTTACCAAAGATGAATTGTTAAATGCGATCACCGAACATGTCAATGTGGCGCATTAATCGAATACAACGACTAACTAAAGAAAGTGGGTGGGTGAGCAGTGGCGCGGAGCGCCGAACAATAGTGAAATATCCCATGGGAGAACTAATGAATGACTAATATATTGATTGTTGATGATTCACCAACTGAAATCCACGTGCTCAAAACCATGTTGGAAAAAAACGCGTTTGCCGTGTCTACCGCCAGCAGCGGGGAAGAAGGTATTGCCAAAGCTAAAGCGGAGCATCCGGACTTAATATTAATGGATGTGGTCATGCCGGGCATGAACGGTTTTCAGGCCACCCGCCAAATCGCCACTGATCCGGCAACCAATACCATTCCTATTATTATTGTCAGCACCAAGGATCAGGAGACCGATAAAATGTGGGGCCTGCGCCAGGGGGCCAAAGACTACATCACCAAACCGGCGAAAGAAAAAGAGTTGGTGAACAAAATAAATGGTATTTTAGGCGCTGCATAAGCGGAATTAACAGCCGATACAGAACCACTACCAGGGCAGAAAAACTAGGCAGGAGAATGTCAGAGTTCGGACACAAACATCCCATTGAGCTGTTGCACGACATCGAACAGCAAAGCATCGGCCGCGCCAAAGGATTGCCGCAACAGGTGGATATTACCGAAACCTGGAGCGGCATAGGATTTCGCATTGGCGATCTGAATCTGGTGGCACCACTGGATCAGGTCAATGAAATACTGCATTACCCCACCCTGACTCTGGTGCCCGGCACCAAATCGTGGGTCAAAGGGGTTGCCAACATCCGCGGGACACTGCTGCCGGTGATGGATTTAAATGGCTATTTAGGTAAAAAGGTTTCTGCTGTAGGACAAAAAACCCGCATCTTGGTCGTTAAATACGAAGACATGACCGTGGGTATTGTGGTGGATGAGGTGATGGGATTAAAACACTTCCGTGACGAAGACAAAGTCACCGCAGTGAAAAAATTCGACGATTCATTGCGCAACTACATCCAGGGCGCGTTTCGCCAGCAACAAGTGGAAACACTCGTCTTTAATATGCACGCATTGGCCGTGCACCCACAATTCTTTCAAGTAGCGGTATAACCATGTATAACACCACTATATACAATCAATCGCCGGGGCACGAAGAACTTACTAAAGTCTTCGCGGCGAACGAACGTGGCGATTTTTCGTTCACAAATTTTATAAAACCTTTTTTTGTAAACCCTTTGAGAGGCAGGAGCCAATTATCATGAGTGCATTCGATTCCAAACTGTCCGTAGATAAAATTCAAGTTGTCATCGGCGCTGCCTTGTTGGCTTCGCTGGTGGCATTGGCTTTTATTACGACGAAAGTCGCCAGCGACTCCAGCCACGATAAAGAATACATCAGTCTGGCGGGTGAGCAGCGGGTGTTATCCCAGAGTATTGTAAAAGACGCGGTAGAGGCGTCATCGGCCAATGTAGAGGCGTTCAAGAACTTAAAACAAGGCCGCAATGACTTTAAGACCATCCTGGAACAGCTCTCCAACGGGAATCCGGAAACTGGCCTGCCTGGAGCGCCTGAAGCCGTGCAAGCCGAATTGGAAAAAGTGACCAAGCAATGGAACAAGTTTGAGCAAAGCGCCACCACCATTCTCGATGCTGAAGGCACTATTCGAATGCTCTCCGAGTTCGTCGGCGCGGTGAACGAAACCATGCCCACATTGTTGGCGGTATCCGATGAAGTGGTCAGTATCATGATCGAATCCGGCGCCAACGCCAGCCAGGTCTACGTGGCTGCACGTCAGTTGATGTTAATACCGCGAATCTCAGTAAACGCCAACAAAGTGTTACAAGGGGGCCAGGGCGCCGCGTCTGCCGCAGACCGTTTCGGCCGTGACGCCGCCTTGTTCGGCCGGGTTCTGGACGCCATGCTCAAAGGCAACCGCAAAATGAATATTCAACGGGTGCGCGATCCCGACGCCCGCGACAAACTGGCCGAAGTTAGCGAATTGTTCGAAACCGTTCACGACTTGGTCGGCCGCATTCTCGACCAGACACCCACCTTGTTCGAAGCGCAAAAAGCCTCCAACAGCATGGTGCAAGACAGTAAAATGTTCCTGGATTTAACCACCAACCTCATGAACGCCTTGACCGACCTGGAAGACAGCCGGATCATCAGCGGCACCGTAGGTACGGTGGTTGGGGGCATTGCGGTTATATTACTGGTGTTGTTCAGTGCCAGCATCGTGCGCACCACTCGCCAGCGACTGGCGGAAACCGCCGACACCAATCGCCGCAACCAGGACGCTATCATGCGCTTGCTGGATGAGATCGGTGACTTGGCGAGCGGGGATTTAACCGCACAAGCCACGGTAACCGAAGACATCACCGGGGCCATCGCGGATGCAATCAACTACGCCATCGACGCCTTGCGCCGCTTGGTATCCACCATTAACGAAACCACGGTACAGGTATCGTCGGCGGCCCAGGAAACCCAGGCCACGGCCATGCACTTGGCCGAAGCGTCCGACCATCAGGCCGAACAGATTACCGCGGCTTCCGCCGCCATTAATGAAATGGCGATCTCCATCGAACACGTATCCGCCAACTCCTTAGAGTCCTCCAACGTAGCGCATAAGTCGGTGGATATCGCGAAAAAAGGCGCCCAGGCGGTGCAGGATACCATCCACGGTATGGATGAAATCCGCGAGCAAATCCAAGAGACTTCCAAGCGGATCAAACGCTTGGGTGAGTCCTCTCAAGAGATCGGTGATATGGTTGAGCTGATTAACGACATCGCCGACCAAACCAACATCCTGGCATTGAACGCAGCCATCCAGGCGGCCATGGCCGGTGAGTCCGGACGGGGTTTTGCTGTGGTGGCGGACGAGGTGCAGCGGTTGGCGGAAAAATCCACCGATGCGACCAAACAGATCGAGGCCCTGGTAAAAACCATTCAGTCGGACACCAAGGAAGCGGTGGCTTCCATGGAACAAAGTACCGCCGGTGTGGTGAAAGGGGCCCAGTTGGCATTGCGCGCGGGCGAATCCCTGGAAGAAATCGAAAACGTATCGGCTCACTTGGCCGACCTGACCCAGAGTATTACCGAGTCGGCGCAACAACAGGCGACGGCCGCGGCCAGTATTTCCGACAGCATGAACGTGATTCAAGAGGTGACCACCCAAACGTCGGCCGGTACCAATGAGACCTCTGCTTCTATCGGAAACCTCGCCGAATTGGCCAACGAGTTGCGCAAGTCCGTATCGGGCTTCAAATTGCCGGAATAATTGACCGTAATTATTGAATGATGCAGTACCGCAGCGGAGCGTTATCCGGGCCAGGGTCCGGGTATTGAACTTGCTTCAACAGACTTTCACTGCGAATGCAGCTGCGCGGCGGCACTAATTCAACAACACCCATTGCGGTACAGATTGCGGTAAAAGGGACAGTTTTTTTAAGCAAAGGCCACGGGAACGGAACCGCCAACAGGAAAAAGACGTAATGAGAGCAGAGCTAGTGGAAACTTCGAAAAAATCCAAACTGATTTCGCCACAGTTTCCTGAAATGGACAATCAACAATATGCTCAATGGACCGCGTTATTGGAAAAACGCACGGGCATCCGTTTGCCGGAAAAACGCCGCTCTTTCCTGACGACCAATGTGTGCATGCGCATGCGGGAGATGGGATTTTCGGATTACCAGGATTATTTCAATCACATTAATACCGGTAATGACGGAAAGGTGGAATGGGACCAGTTGGTGCATCACTTGACCGTGCACGAAACGCGATTTTTACGCCACGAAGCCAGCCAGGATTTAATTTGTCAGAAACTCCTGCCGCAACGCAAGGCGGATTGCAAAAAGCTGCCCCATACATTCAACGTCTGGAGCGTAGGATGCGCCACCGGTGAAGAGCCTTACAGTATCGCCATGGCCATCGACGAGCATATGAGCCAGCTGGGGTGCGAATACTATATGGGCATCATGGCCAGTGATATCAGCCGCAGCGCGTTGGCGGTAGGCCGGTCCGGCATTTATTCCGCGCAAAAAATGAAATACGTGCCGCCCCAATGGCGGCAAAAATATTTTTCAGCCAATAAAGACGGAAAGTACCAGATCAACAGCGAACTTCGTCAGCGAGTGTGTTTTCATCAAGCCAACGTGTTGGAGTTGGGTAAAATGCCCATTGGTTATATGGATGTGATTGTTTGCCAAAATTTATTGATTTATTACGATCAACCGCGACGCACGAAAATAGTAGATACCTTGGTGGAATACCTGGCGCCCAAAGGGGTATTAATACTGGCGGTTGGAGAACTGATTCATTGGTCGCATCCCGATATGGAACGGTTTCCGTTTGCCAACACATTGGCATACCGGCGTAAATAAGGTGAGGTAGTACGCTAAATGAGCATGGCACAGGAAATAGACTATTCCACTCTGAAATGGGTAAAGGACGAAATCGACGAAAGTCTCAAGCAGACCCGTCAGGCCCTAGAGACTTTTGTGGAAAATCCCGATGACAAAACCCAAATCCGGTTTTGCGCCACCTATTTACATCAAATTTACGGCACACTGCAAATGGTGGAAATCTACGGCGGCGCCTTGCTGGCCGAAGAGATGGAATCGCTGTGCAATGCCTTGTTAACGGATAAAATCGCGCAAAAAGACGACGCTTACGATGTATTAATGCGGGCCATCCTGCAACTGCCATCGTATTTGGAACACATCGAACGGGGTGAGTCGGACCAGCCGGTGATCTTGTTACCCCTATTGAACGACTTGCGCTCCGTGCGCGGCGATCATTTGTTAAGCGACAATGCGTTTTTTGCCCCCAATTTATCGGTGGAGCCACCCACCGAACCGGTCAAAGAAGCCAAATCCACGCCCGACATCAAGCAATATGCCAAGAAACTGCGTACTGTGTACCAGGCCAGCCTGGTGGGCATCTATCGTGACAACAACACCAAAGGCAATTTAAAGAAAATCGGTGCCGTATGCCGGGAGCTCATGAACCTTGGGGGCAACGAGAACGGTAAACGCCTGTGGTGGGTGGCCACCGGTCTCGTCGAAGCACTGCTGGATGGCGGCTTGGAAATGTCCAATGCGGTCAAACAAGTCATAGGCCAACTGGATAAGTACATCAAACAAGTCATTGAAAATGGCGAGCAGGCGTTCACGGACTCCCCCACGGAATTGTTGAAAAACGTTCTGTATTACATCGCCACCACCAAATCCAAAGGCAAGCGGGTTAGCCAGATCAAACAAGCCTTCAAACTGGATGATTTGTTACCCCACAGCGCCAATATCGATGAAGCCTACGACACCTTGCGTGGCTCCACCCAAGAGCTGATGAAGACCGTCTCAGCGGTCATCAAAGAGGACTTGTTACACGTCAAAGACCAGCTCGATATATTTGTGCGCAGCGCCGACCGCTCCGCCACACAACTCAAACCGCTGGAAGAACAGTTGCGCCGTATCGCCGACACCCTGGCCATGCTGGGACTGGGCGACTTGCGTAAAATCATCCAGGACCAGGTGCATAATATTGAAAACATGCTGGCCAGTGGCGAATCCCCCAGCGATATCGCCTTAATGGAAATTGCCAGTTCCCTGTTGTACATCGAATCTTCCCTGGAAGGCATAGAAGCCTCCCGCTTTGCCGCCGATGAGGCGGGCGAATCCGAAACCGTACTTCCCGCGGCCGAACAGAAGCAATTGAATAAACTGGTGATTGCGGAATCGGCCGAAGTACTGGCCAAAGTGAAGGAAAGCTTTAATACCTACGCCGTCGATCCCACGCAATTTAACCTCATTTCCCATACCCCGGATCATCTTGGCCAGGTGCGCGGCGTATTGTCTATGCTATCGTTCGACCGGGCCGCCACATTACTGCATTCGGCGACCAGTTACATCGCCAACGAAATCGTGCAAAAACAGAATCAACCCAACCAGGCGGCGTTAGACGCCATTGCCGATGTCATTACCAGCATTGAATATTATTTAGAAGCCATTCGCGACGCCAGGCTGCACCCCGATTCCTTGTTACGCGTGGCCGAGCAAAGCCTTACCAACTTAGGCTATTCCATCACCGAAACCGAGGATGCAGAAGAAGTCGCATCCGCGGCGGCTCAATTGGCCGTCCCTACTAATGTTGTGCCGGAAACTGCCCCGGAAGCCGTCCCGGAAACCAAGGCAACCGAAGCTCCAGCAGAAAGCGCCGCCAGTGGGGAACCATACGAAACCACGCACAGATACGAAACGGCAGAGAAGTACGAAACGACAGAAAAATACGAAGCATCTACTGCATCTAATTTACCTACGGAAAGCACCGCAGCCGAGGTGCCCGCACCGCAAGATATGCAAGCGCAACCGGCTGAAGCTGCTGCGCCAGCGGTCGCGGCCGAAGCCGGCAATGTAATCGCTTCCGTAAAAGATCAGTTAGTGGACGACGTCGATGAAGAAATCCTGGAAATATTCATCGAAGAAGCCGACGAAGTGCTGGTGGTGATGAAGGAAAACCTGGCCCTATGGGAAGCCAACACCAACGACAACGACGCTTTGACGATTTTACGCCGTTCCTACCACACCATTAAAGGCAGTGGCCGTCTGGCCGGCGCGACGGTTGTCGGCGAATTCGCCTGGGCTATAGAAAGCATGCTCAATCGCGTAATAGACGGCAAAATCAGCACCTCACCACAATTGTTTGCTGTCATGGAACAAGCTCATGTGGGCCTGGAAGGGCTGATTAAACAGCTAAAAGGCGAAGCGCCGACCGCAGCCGATCCGCGGCCCATCGCGGAGTATGCGGATGCAATCGCCAATGGTGAAACCATACCAGCGGTGATCAACCCCTTGAATCAGGCAGCCGCGGAGCCCGCCCCAGCTCAAGAGCCGGTGGTCCAACCCGTTGAAGAGGCAATCACGCTGGCGGAAATCGAGGAGCCGGAAGAGGAAGAACCCGAGCTTGAGCTGTCCATCGAAGACGCACCCACTGAAATGATCGAACTGGTGCAAGTCCCCGCGCCCGAATCCACTCTGGACGAAATATTCAAAAAAGAAACCGCCGCTCATTTGGCCAACGCGAAGCAGTTTATCGAGGAGTTCGGTGAATCGGAGCACCGATTTGTTACCGAACCCTTGATGCGCGCCTTACATACGTTGCATGGCAGTGCCCGGATGGCGGAAGCCACCCACATTGCGGCCTTAAGCGAATCACTGGATCGCTATTTCCGCACCTTGCACGATTCTGAGCAACACGTCAGCGATGCGGCTCTGGAACTGCTGCGCCAGGGCGTACACGCCATCGATGACATGTCCGCCCACGCTGACGATAATAACTATCAACCGGACAATCTGAGCCAATTACTGGAGCAAGCCGCCGAATTACACAAAATCGCCAAAGCGGCGCAAACCGTCCGGGAAAGTGGCTCGTTCAGCTTGCACGATGAAAAAGCCGATGCGGAACTGGTCAGCATCTTTATGGAAGAGGCCGCCGAGATACTGGGCCAAATCGATACCAGCTTAAACCGCTGGCATAACGCCATGGATGATTTAAGCATTGTCGATGAGGTGCAACGCTCCTTACACACCTTAAAAGGCGGCGCCCGCATGGCCAATATCAAACCGGTGGCCGATCTCAGCCATGGGTTGGAGACCATCCTGGAACAAGTCTCCGAAGGCCGGCGCACCCCGAACGATGAACTGCTGGATTTAACTCAAAAATGTTATGACCAACTGGCCCAGGCGCTGGACCATCTGTATATGGGACAAGCTGTGGCCCCGGCCTCAGAATTACTGGAACGATTGCAGCAATTCGCTGCCGAATTGCCTGCGGTGGCACCCGGGGACGAAACCGCTGATGAAGCCTTCAAGCCAGAAGTGCCACCGGAAGTGCCGTTCAGTGAACTGAAAACCGTTGAGTTGGGCGCGCTGCCCGGTAAATCCGAGCAGACGCAGGAATTCACATTTTCCGAACGGCCCACCGAAAAAATCGTCACCGCCGAACTCGACGATGAACTGGTGGGAATTTTCCTCGAAGAAGCCGATGAGCTTCACGAAGATATCGAAAACACCTTGGATCATTGGCGCAGAGAACCGGCCAATCTAGGCTATGTGTCCGAATTACAGCGCAACCTGCACACATTAAAAGGCGGCGCCCGCATGGCGGGCATTACCGTCATCGCCGATTTAAGCCACGCTGTGGAAACCATGTTGGAGCGTATCAGCGAACACCAGTTGACACCCAACGATTCACACCCGCAACTGGTACAGCGCTGTCAGGACTGGCTCAGTGAAACCATCGCCGCCGTAAAAAACAGCCTGCCGTTGGCACCGGCCAACCAATTAATGGCCGAACTGGCACAAGCGGCTTCCGGCCAAATCACTGAAACACAAGTCAGTGAAACCCTGGATTCGACACCGGCGACACCAGAAACGGCGCCGACACAACCTGTAGAGCCGGTTGAAGAAATCAGCGGTGAAGAAATTACCCTGGAAGATGTCAGCGATGAGGAAGTCACGGCTGAAGAAATCCCCGGCGCGGAGATCCTCCAATTTGAATCGCCCGCGACCGAAGCGCCAGAGAGCGAGCCTCTCGAACCGGTCGAATTCAGCGTGCCTGAATTCAAGCAGTCATCCCCTTCCGCGTCGCGAGCCACGGATTCGCAGGCCAAAACCGCAGAATTCTCCAGTGGTGGCCCAGCCGAGGAATATGACGAGGAGTTAGTGGACATATTCCTGGAAGAAGCCGATGAGATTCAGGTCAATTCCGAGAAAACCCTGCACGAATGGGCCGACGACGTCGACAACCGCGCCCTGATCAGCGAATTACAACGCGCCTTGCACACCCTCAAAGGCGGCGCGCGCATGGCCGGCATCAAAGCCATCGGCGATATGAGCCACAGCATCGAATCGTTGCTGGAAGCAGTGACTGAAGGTAACTTACAGCCCACAATGGAATTTCCGAGGGTCGTGCAACTCTGTCACGACTGGTTGTCCAGCGCCATCGAGCAGGTCAAACAACAGGCCGCCATCCATCCCGCTGACCATTTGTTGGCGCAATTGGACAATCTGTTGGCGGGCAAACCGGCCAAGCACGGTGTTGATGAAGCCGCGGAGTACCGCGAAGAACATGCTGCAGAGCCACCTGCTGCCGCCCCGGCGACCGCGGAACGTACTCCTGAATCGGTACCCGAAGAGCTTACCGGCGAATTGGTGGAGCTACCCGAGGGTGAATACGCCATTCCCAATGACATCGCCGAACGCCTGGGCCAAACGGCCCCGCGAATCATGGACGAGCAAGTCCGGGTCCGTGCCGATTTGGTCGACAACCTGGTCAACTATGCCAGCGAAGCCAATATCTACAACGCCCGTATCGAACAGCAATTAAACGCCTGGAGTTTTAACTTAACGGAATTGAAACAAACCGTGCAGCGGTTACGCGAACAGTTGCGCAAGTTCGAAATCGAAACCGAAGCGCAGATCATGTACCGCCACACGGAAGTCTCCACTGAAAACGATCAGTTTGACCCCTTGGAGCTGGACCGCTTCTCCTACATGCAACAATTGTCCCGCGGTATGGTGGAAAGTTTGGGTGACTTAACCAGTATCGAGGGTTTGCTGGAGAGCATTTCCAGCGATGCGGATGTGCTGTTGCTGCAACAATCCCGGGTCAATAATGACTTGCAGGAAGGGTTGATGCGCACCCGCATGACGCCGTTTTCCAATGTATTGCCGCGCCTGCGCCGTATCGTCCGCCAGACCTGCGAAGAAACTGGCAAAGAGGCCGGACTCAATGTCGTTGGCGCCGAAGGGGAGATGGACCGCACCCAGCTTAACCGCATCGTGCCCGCCTTGGAGCATATTTTACGCAACGCCGTGGACCATGGCCTGGAAAGCCCGGATGAAAGACGCCAGAGCGGCAAGAGCCCCGAAGGCCATATCGAAGTTCGCTTCTCCCACGAAGGTTCGGAAGTGGTGTTGCGCATCACCGACGATGGCGCCGGCATTAACATTCCCGCGCTGCGCCAAAAAGCCATCGAGCGGGGCTTGATCACTCAAGACACCAAAATCAGCGACAATGAGCTGACCGAATTCATTCTCCAGTCCGGGTTCAGTACCGCTACCGCGGTTACCCAGATTTCCGGCCGGGGCGTGGGCATGGATGTGGTCAATACCGAAATCAAACAGCTCAACGGTTCCTTGCATATCGAGACCCATCAAGGCCAGGGTTCGACATTTGTGATCCGCTTGCCATTGACGGTGGTAGTCAATCAGGCGTTAATGGTCAACGTCCAGGAAGCCATCTATGCCATACAAATGTCCAACGTCGAACACGTGGTCCGGGTACGCGGTGACATCCTCAATCAGCTGGTCGCTGGCGAATTGGAACAATACGATTACGCCGGTTACCAATACGATACCTTGAATCTGGGCTATATTTTGCACGGCGTTAAATCGCCGCCACTGGACCCCAAAGCCACCTTTCCCCTGTTGCTGGGACGCAGCGGCGAACACCGTGTTGCCTTGCAAGTGGATGAATTGGTCGGCCGCCAGGAGATCGTGATTAAATCCTTGGGCCCGCAGTTAAGCACGCTCAACAACGTGTCCGGCGCCACGATTCTGCCCGACGGTCAAGTGGCATTGATTTTGGATTTGAGTACCCTGATTCGAAGCAACATGGCCTTGCAGCAATTGGCGCTCAGCGAAGAACCCGGCGCGCAACCGCCCGAAGTGCAGCATGAAGTTGCCAAGGCGCCTTTGGTTATGATCGTGGACGACTCGATTACGGTACGTAAGGTCACACAAAGATTGTTAGAGCGGCACAAATTCGATACGCTTACGGCCAAAGATGGTGTCGATGCGTTGACTATACTATTAGAACAAATCCCCGACATCATGTTGCTGGATATTGAAATGCCACGCATGGACGGATTCGAACTGGCTACGGCCATACGCAACGATGAACGCTTGAAACACATACCCATCATAATGATCACCTCGCGGACTGGGGAAAAACACCGCGACCGCGCCATGAATATCGGGGTGAATATGTATTTGGGTAAACCGTTCCAAGAACAGGAATTATTGGACAATATCCAAAGCTTATTAAATAATCGATAAATGCTGGAATCAACCCTGCAATCCATTAAAGTCGCCATCTTAGCCTCTACTAACGAACAGAGCCAGCAGCTACAGTCTCTACTGGAAAAAAGCGGACTGGAAGTGGTGCTGGTGGAAGCCGATGGCCACCAATTTCTAGACCGCTTGAAAGACAGCGACGCCGAAGTATTGCTGATCGACGTGTGCGAATCCGACGACGCCGAAATGGAAATCATCGACTCCATCAGCGAACAAAATTCGTTGCCCATATTATTCAACGACAGCGGGCCGGAAGGTGTCAGCATCGCCTCCACCAGCGAAGCGTGGGGCAAGAAACTGGCACAAAAACTCACTCAGCTGGCCAATCGCAATGGCACGCCCATCACTAAATCCAGCGCGCAACGCCCGCACCCCATGGTGGACAAGCAAACCATTGCGGTACATCGAAAAGCCAATACCAAACCCACTGAACCACCGGTGAAACCCCAGTGGGATCAGGAAACCGACGTGGATCATTTCGCTGACCTGGAAGAGCTCAGCCTGGAATTGGAAAGCGAAACCAAAGTGCCGCCTGCCGCCAGCAAAGAAGCGTCACCGACGGAACTTAATGTGTGGGTATTGGGAGCCTCATTGGGAGGGCCCCAGGCTGTACGCCAGTTTCTGGCGTCCATTTCTCCGGATTTGCCGGTGACCTTTATCCTGGCACAACACATCGGCGCCAGTCACATCAATCTTCTGGCCGAACAACTGAACCGGGTAACGCCGTTCAATGTGGTACCCGGGCGCAACGGTTACAAATTGCGCCACCATGAAGTGATTTTGACACCCGCCGACAAACAGCTTTCCTTAACGGAAGACGGTTTTATCGCCCTCAAGCCTTCGCCACCCGCGGCCGTTTATTCTCCCAGCATTGACCTGGTCATGAGCGAAGTGGCCCGGCAATTCGGCGCCCGAGCCGGCACCATCGTTTTCAGTGGCATGGGTGATGACGGTGCCCGCGGCTGTGAAGCCATTGCCGAACACGGCGGGGTGGTGTGGGCGCAAGATGTCGCCAGTTGCGTGGTCAGCAGCATGCCCGATCAGGCCCGTAAAACGGGTACCGTCAGCTTCAGCGCCAATCCGGAACAATTGGCCGAACGTTTGTATGAATTTTACCAATCTGAAGTCAAGGCCTGACGCGCGGACCAACGCCGCAGCCGGCCAGTGAGGATTCACCGCTATGAATGAACAAGAGCTCAAGGTACGCAGCCAATTAATCCCGCTGCACAACATGCGTCTGGTATTGCCCAATACCGCCATCGCCGAAGTGATTTCATATCACAAACCACAGCCGCTGGACAACATGCCACCGTGGTTAACCGGTATGTTACCCTGGCGCGGACTGCAAATTCCGCTCATCAGCCTGGAAACCGCCGCCATGGAACAAGCACCGCAAACGCACCGCCGCAGCCGCGTCGTGGTGTTAAACACCTTGACCGGCTCTGATCCGTTGCCGTTTTACGGGGTGATTTCCCAGGGCATCCCACGTTTAATGGGGCTGGATCACAGCACTATTTTGGATGCGCCCAACGCCGAACAAGCACAGAAATTCGTGTTGCGCCAGGTGGTGGTGGAAGGTCATCCCGCCGCCATCCCGGACCTCCACTCCATAGAAGGGGAACTGGCATCATTGGGGGTTACCGTGATCCAGGAACAGGCGCAGGTGATGGGGTAAAGGTGGTTCGTGGTTCGTGGTTCGTGGTTCGTGGTTCGTGGTTCGTGGTTCGTGGTTCGTGAAACCTTAGACCGGGTTTGATGCGACTATCAACTTCCTTCGAATTCAATGCCGATTGTTTGTGCGCTTTTTTTACCCGACAACGATGTTGGGCTGAGGGTCGCGTTGGATTACGGAGCCCCAGATTTTTATTGAATAACACCCCCACATGATCCCTTTGGGCAAATCCGACCAACGGTTTGTACTAACCACCAACAACCAACCACTAGCCACTATTTAGTGGCCAGATGAATGCCCTCTATGGCCACTTTTGTCATGTGCCGGATTTGCTCCTGAGTAATCACGTAAGGCGGCATGAAATATACCACATTGCCCAGCGGCCGTAATAACACCCCTTCCTCCAAGCCGTGGCGATAGACTGCCAAACCGCGCCGCTCCTGCCAGGGATATGGGGTTTTGGCGACTTTGTCCGCCGCCATTTCAATGGCCAGGATCATGCCGCACTGGCGTACTTCGGCCACATGCGGATGGTCTTGTAACTCTTGCACTTCGCGATACATGGCCTCGGACAGTATCTTATTGGCCTCGATCACCTTGTCTTGCTCGAATATATCCAATGTGGCCAGCGCCGCGGTACACCCCAAAGGATTGCCGGTATAACTGTGGGAATGCAAAAACGCTGTCAATTTTTGGTAATCGTCGTAAAACGCCTGGTAAACCGGTTCGCTGGTTAATACTACGGACAAGGGCAGATAACCGCCCGTAAGGCCTTTTGACAAACACATAAAATCAGGCGCAACACCGGCCTGCTCACAGGCAAACAAGGTGCCGGTGCGCCCGAATCCAACGGCAATTTCATCGGCAATCATATGCACGCCGTAACGGTCACAGGCATCGCGCAACAGCGCTAAGTACACCGGATCATACATTCGCATGTAGCCGGCACACTGCACCAGGGGTTCGACAATCACGGCACAGATCTCCTGATGGCGCTGTGCCAAAACCTGTTCCATCTGTGCAAACTGCTGCTTGCTGTACTCCTCCGTGCTCTGGCCGTCCTGGCGATAATAACAATCCGGCGATGCCACGGTAATGGGTTCCAGGAGTAAGGGCTGGTAAGTCTTTTTATATAATTCCACGTCCCCCACCGACAACGCACCCAGGGTTTCACCATGATAGCTGTTGCTCAAGTTGACAAACTTGGTTTTGTGGTTTGCGCCCTGGTTTTGCCAGTAGTGGAAACTCATTTTGAGCGCCACTTCCACGGCCGAAGAACCGTTGTCGGCGTAAAAACATCGCGTCAGGGCGGCGGGTGTCAGTGCCACCAGGCGCTCGGATAACTGCACAACCGGTTCATGACTGAAACCGGCCAGCAATACATGTTCCAAGCGATCCAGTTGCTCCTTAATAGGCATACTAATTCTGGGATTGGCGTGGCCGAATAGATTGACCCACCAGGAGCTGATGGCATCGAGGTAACGTTGACCGTTGAAATCTTCCAACCATACCCCGTCACCGCGACGTATGGGTATCAAAGGCAGTTGTTCATGGTCTTTCATCTGGGTACACGGGTGCCACAAAACCGCAAGGTCGCGCCGGATAAATTCGTCATTGTTCATTGGCAAATTACTTATTAAAAAAACCGAAACACATTAAAACCCAAAGGTGTGCGGATACCATAGCGTGCTTGTACGCCGCGGTAAAGCGATGAACCGTCAGGTCGGCTCCAGCAGGATTTTTTACTATTGCATCTAAGTAAGCAGGCGCACAAACAAATGTGTAATACAATTCCTTACGTATTTTTTGGGCATTAAAAAAGCGGTCTTGGGGAAAGACCGCTAACGTCCGTCACCGTATGAGGGAGGAGTACGATGAAAGGACTATCCATTATGTTTAGTCATTGTTGAGACAATAGTCAAGTGCAATGGTAAGAATTAATCTTGAAGCGGAATTCATTGATCAAATGGATCGCTTACCATTCGTCATCCGCTACACATCACCATATTGCGTACTGTAACCCAGCCAGCGTTTTATCAATGGCGTTATACACTGCGGATAGTCATTCAACATCACGTTGGCCGTCTTGGCCACGTAATCGAGTAAATACTGATCACGCTGCAAATTGGCAATACGGTATTGGGCAATACCGGTTTGGCGTGTACCTAATACCTCGCCAGGGCCGCGTAACTCAAGGTCTTTACGAGCGATCAAAAAACCATCGTTGGTTTGGCGCATGATATCCAGGCGTTGCCGAGCGGTTTGTGATAACGGTGCTTGATACATAAGCACACACACACTGTGTTGAGAACCCCGGCCCACCCGGCCGCGCAACTGGTGTAGTTGCGACAAACCCAGGCGTTCAGCATTTTCTATGATCATTAACGTGGCATTGGGTACGTCCACCCCGACCTCGATCACTGTGGTAGCCACTAATAAATCGAGTTCCGCGCTTTTAAATTGTCGCATCACCTGATCCTTTTCGGTGGCGCTCATGCGACCGTGCACCATCCCAACACGC
>JAJDNG010000030.1 GCA_022340845.1 Gammaproteobacteria bacterium
AGTCAGTAAGGTTCCGACCGTAAGCCCGCCGACAATGACCCAGCCTATGGGTTGGCGGCTTTCGGCACCGGCGCCCACGGCCAGGGCCAGGGGCAGAGCGCCCAATACCATGGCCGCGGTGGTCATGAGTATGGGTCGCAACCGCAAGCCGGCGGCGTAGATGACGGCTTCCCGGATTGATTTGCCCTGCAACTGCAAGTCGTTGGCGAAGGCAACGATTAATATGCCGTGCTTGGTGATCAATCCTACTAACATGACCAGCCCCACCTGGCTGTATACGTTGATGGTGCCTCCGGTCAGATATAAAGTTAACACCGCGCCGGTGATGGCCAGTGGCACAGTGAGCATAATGACAAACGGATCGATAAAACTTTCGAATTGCGCGGACAGCACCAGGTAGATAAACGCCAGCGACAGCAGGAAGATGAAATATAACGCTGCACCGGATTCACGAAACTCCCGCGACTGCCCGTCCAGGGAGGTTTGCATGTCGTCTGGCAAGACTTCTTTGGCGGTGGTTTCCATAAAGTCCAGCACTTCGCCTAAGCTGTAGCCCGGCGCCACGTTGGCGGAGATGATGGTGGCGCGAAAACGGTTGAAGTGATTGAGCTCTTTGGGGGCGACAGTTTCACTCAATTCCACCAGGTTGGCCAATTGCACCAGTTGACCGTCGGTGCCGCGCACGTAAATGGAAGTTAAGTCGCTGGGCGTGGTGCGGTCTTTATCCTCCACTTTGACGATAACGTCGTATTGTTCGCCTTCTTGTTTGAAGCGAGTGACTTGCCGGCCACCTAACAGGGTCTCTACAGTATGGCCTATGCTGGCGACACTGGCGCCCACGTCCGAGACTTTGTCCCGGTTCAGGGCGACGGACAATTGCGGTTTATTCAATTTAAGGTCGCTGTCCAGGTTGGCCAGGCCCGGATAAGAGCGCGCCTTCTCCATAAATTTGCCTACGGCTTCGTTCAGCTGCGCATAAGAGGTGCCCATTAACACAAACTGCACCGGCGGATTGCGAAAGCTTTGCCCTAAAGAGGGCGGATTGATGGGGAAGGACAATACGCCAGGCAGGCCGAACATTTTCGGAGCCAGTTCCTGGGCGATTTGCTGTTGTTTGCGATCGCGTTCTTCCCAGGGTTTTAAGCTGACGAACGACAGTGCAAAGTTGACTGGATTTGGCCGCTCCAAGCCAGGGGCTACCACCATAAAATACGTTTTTACTTCCGGGATTTGCGAATACAAGCCCTCGATGGCGCGGGCGTATTTATCGGTGTACGCCATAGTGGCGCCTTCGGGGGCAATGGTGACGCCGATGAGTATGCCGCGGTCTTCCACTGGCGCCAGTTCGGACTTAAGATTGGTGAATATCCAGCCGCCGAAGCCGGCAACTCCCAGTCCTAATACAATCACCAGCCAGCGTGCATTTAGTGCGTGACTCAGTAGCGACTGATACGCGGCGTTAAATTTTATAAAGCCTTGTTCGGTAATATTATAAAACCAGTTGTGTTTCGTCTGATGATGCAACAACTTGGAGCACATCATGGGCGTCAGGGTCAAGGCAACAAAACCCGAGATCAATACCGCTCCGACCACGGTCAAGGCAAATTCGGAAAACAGCCGGCCGGTATTGCCGGTGGTAAAAGCCAATGGCGCAAACACCGCGGCCAGGGTTAAGCTCATGGCAATTATGGCAAAGGCGATTTCCTTACTGCCTTCCAAGGCGGCTTGGTAGGGGCGCATGCCTTCTTCAATGCGCCGATGAATGTTTTCCAGCATGACGATGGCGTCGTCCACCACCAGACCGATGGCCAGTACCAGCCCCAGCAACGTGAGAATGTTTATGGAAAAATCCAACGCATACAGAAACACAAACGCGCCGATGAGTGATACCGGTATGGTAACGAAAGGAATCAGCGTAGCCCGCACCGAGCGTAAAAACAGGAATATCACTAATACCACCAGTATTAGTGCTTCGATGATGGCAGTGTATACCGAATCTATTGAGCGCTCGATGAACAGCGAGGAGTCGAATGCCACTTGCAATTTCATGCCTTCGGGTAGGGATTCATTGATTTTGGGTACTTCCGCTTTGACGGCCTGTCCCACTTGCAAGGTATTGGCGGTGGATTGTTTTACTACTCCCAATCCTACGGCGGGATTGCCGTTGACCCGCACGGCATTACGTTCATCGGCGGCGCCAATGGAGGCATAGCCCACATCGATCAGCCGCACCGGATAACCGTCCACCTTGCGGATAATCAATTGATTGAATTGGTCCGGGGTGCGTAAGTCGGTTTGCATCAACACGGTGAATTCGCGCATATTGCTTTCGATGCGCCCGGAGGGTACTTCCAGGTTTTGCGCTCTTAAGGCATCTTCCACATCTTGGGGGGTCAACCGCCGCGCGGCCAGACGGTCGCGGTCCAGCCAGATGCGCATGGCATAACGGCGCTCGCCGCCAATAATCACGCTGGCGACGCCGGGCAAAGTTTGCAGGCGGTCTACTACGTAGCGGTCGGCATAATCGGTGATTTCCAACGAATTGTGTTGGTCGCTGGAAAATGCGATCCAAATGACGGCCTGGGCATCGGCATCCACTTTGGCCACCACCGGATCGTCTGATTCATCCGGCAACCGGCCGCGTACCCGGGCCACGCGGTCGCGCACATCATTGGCGGCGGCGTCCTGGTCACGTTCCAACAAAAATTCCACGGTCACCTGACTGACTTCTTCGCGGCTCACGGACTTTATGGTGCGAATGCCTTCTATGCCGGCCAGACTCTCTTCAATGGGTTTGGTGATCTGGCTTTCGATGATTTCCGCGCTGGCGCCGGCAAACACCGTGCGTACGGAAACCACCGGGGTGTCGATTTTAGGGTATTCGCGCACGGAAAGCCGGTCGTAAGAAATGATGCCGATCAATACCAGCATCAAACTCATGACCGTCGCCAGCACTGGCCGGCGAATGGAAAGATCAGGCAGTATCATTGCGATGCACTCGTCGGCTCAGCTGCAGCGGCGGGCTGGTTGACGGGCATGACAGGGGCCTGGTTGCGCAGTTTCATTTGCCCGGCGGTGACGACCGTATCGTCTTTACTTAATCCCTCGGTGACTTCCACTTGACCTTGCAGGCGCTTGCCGACGGTGATTTTACTCATCATGGCCTTGCCATCGACGACACGAAACACGAACATGTCTTTGCCCACTGGCCACAAGGCTTCTTCGGGAATCAATAACGCGTTTTCTCTACTGGCTAAACGCAACTCCACCTTGGCAAATATGCCGGGTCGCAACTTACTTTCGTCGTTGGCCACGTGTGCCCTTAACAAAATGCTGCGGCTGGCTTCATCCACTCTGGGGGCAATGGCAAAGACTTTGCCGGTGAAAATGTCGTTGGGAAACGCCCGGGTGACTACGGTAACTTCCAATCCGGTTTTTAAATCCGAGAGGTAAATTTCCGGAGCGCGAAAATCCAGCTTCAATAAGTGAATGTCTTCCAGGTTGACCAGTTCCTGTCCCGATTGCACTACATCGCCGGGACTGACTTTGCGCAAACCGAGTATGCCGCTGAATGGCGCTCGGATCACGGTTTTGGCCAAACGGTCTTTGTACAGCGCCAATTGGGCATTGGCTTCGTCCAGTTTGGCGGCGTCTTCATCATATTGTTGCTGGCTGCTCAAATTCTTTTTCAATAAATCCTTGGAGCGGTCAAATTTGAGCTTGGCCAGTTTTACCGTGGCTTCGGCTTCCGCCAGTTGGGCGCGGTATTCCGATGCATCCAGCGAGAACAACCGCTCGCCTTTTTTAACCGTTTGCCCTTCATCGAAATGAATGGTTTCAATGCGGCCGCTGATTTGCGGGCGGATGATGACCGATTCATTGGCCTGCAAAGTACCCACGGCGGAAATGTCAGTATTCACCGTGCCTTGCGTCACTAGGGCAACTTCCACCGGCATGGGCGGTGGCCCGCCTGCCATGCCGGCGCCTTTATCTGCCGCCAAGACAGTGTGTGTGGTCAGTCCTGCAATGGCAAGGCACAGTAGCCACACAGCGGTTACCCCGGAGCTGAAGGTGGCTTGCGGTTGCCCGCAGATGCCGTGTGAACCATCATGGTTGCCGTGGGCACCAAGTGCTGGGTATCGGGGTACTTGATATCGGGGTGCTTGGTATCGGGATAGTTGCATAAGAATACTTGGATTATTGGATGTTATTGTCGGAATTCAGGTCAACGAAATTAGACCATCTATTAGGCCAAATTATTCGGATTTAAGCAAAAATAATTTACCACCGCAGCATAAGCTTCTGCGGGGAAAGGCGCGTTCAATTCAGGGAATATGGCAAGACAGGCACGATTGAAAACGACCACTGGCAAGGAAGAGCCGCGTATTTTTTCCCGAGTGACCAATCATAATATTTCAATAGCAACATTCACCGTCATCAAGGGTAAAGGTTTGGGTTTGCCCACAAACGAACCGGACACTGGTGGCACTGCTTCAGGATGGCGATGTTGTGCCACGGCGATATGCTCACCGGCCGTTAATGTTCCGTTGGTGGAATCAAATCCGCGCCACCCCGATCCCGGTAAATAGACTTCCGCCCAGGCGTGGGTGTTCATATATTGTGCTGAGTTTTCCGTGGGTGGCAGCAAATAGCCACTGACAAAACGGCTGGCAAAACCGAACACCCGGCAGGCCTCGATAAACAAAGCGGCAAAGTCACGGCAGGACCCGGTGCCGTATTCAATGGTCTGACGGGGGGACTGCACCCCGGCTTGTTCGCGTATCTGGTAGGTAAAGCGGCTGGCGATGGACTTGTTTAAGGTATCCAGTAGTTCGGCGGTGTTGATGATTTGGTCCGGTTTGCAAACATCGTGTAACCACTGTTGCAAGACAGGATAGTCCCGCGGGAACACCGCCATTTGGTAGGGAATCAGGTCGATTTGCTGCAACGGATTATAACGAAATGGAAAGCGCTGAGCTGTTTTATCCAAATCGAATGTCATGGGTTGTTCTTGATAATGTTGCACGACCACATCACTGACAATCTCCAGGACCTGGCTTTTGTTTAGAAAGTCCACCATGGCGATGGAATTGCCGTAAATGTCCCGTTCCCAGCGAATCGTGTAATTCGGCAAGATGTTCAAGCGCGAGGATTCGATGTGAATATCATGGCCCTCCCGCGGCCGGATGTGCAGTTTATGGGTTTTGAATTCCACCGGCTCGGCGTATTCATAACGGGTGTTGTGAGTGATCTTTAAGCGTCGCATAACATTCTCGTTAGCCGTAATTTGTTGATAGTTTAAATGTCAATAGTCCCAATTCCGAACCTGGCGCCAAAAAGCGCGTATAATATCACCCGTCTCGGATTGCCCATTCACGCTCATAATGATTGTAGTCCATATAGCTCATGAACCAAACCGGCATTGAAGGAATCCTCAAAGATCACGATAACAAGATTCGTGCTTTGGGTGTGGCGGTCTGGGTCGGCATGGAACCCACGTTTACACGGCGCTTTGCCGAATCACCGCAGTGGCTATCCGAGGCCCTGGGTCCGGAAAAATTAGACTGTGCGGTGGCGTTGTTACAAGCCGTGCACAAGCGCCAGCCCGGCGGTGTGGTTTTGCATACTTTGGGCAGGCAATACGCCGCCGAGGACTTGCCCCGCTGGAGTATCGGTTATTACCAGGCAAGGCGGGGGCCATTCACCTGGGAAGGACCGCCGGACCCCTGCCTTTTGGCATCGCCAAACAACAACCAGCCGGCTGCCATACGGGAATTTTGGCAAACGCTGCATACCCTTTTACACTCTTTTTCACCAGACTCACCAGAATCACCAGAATCACCAGAATCACCAGAATCACCAGAATCACCAGAATCACCAGACTCACCCGATCAGCCGGCATGGCGGTGTGTCGCGTTTACTTGCGAGGCGGACTTAAAATTCCGGCTGTTGATTCGCAGTGACGGTGTTGCTCCGGTTGCGGATGTCAAGCACCGGCCGCAACTGGCCCGGGCGTCCGTACATGCGGCAAAAATTCCTCTTAACGGATTAACTGATGATCTGGCGGAGGAAGGTGATTGGCTGTTATGCATGGATGTGCCTGCCAAAACGCAGACCGCCGAGAACACAGGGTATTCTGCTGCCGATGTGGTGATTGAGTTGCCGGCGGTGCCGGATGTCAAAAGTTTTGTGCAACTGCTGCAATGCATTTCACAAGCAGCCAACCGGGCTGATATCGGGACGGTCTATTTACAGGGCTTCCCGCCGCCGGTGGATGAGTCTGTGTCATGGACAACCATTACACCGGATCCGGCGGTGATCGAAATCAATCTGGCGCCGGCGGATAATGCCACGGATTTTTATCGCCAATGCGAGATTTTCTACAGCGCTGCGCAACACGTGGGTTTGGATCCCTACCGCCTGCATTACAACGGCGTGGTTTCCGACTCCGGTGGCGGCGGGCAGTTTACCCTTGGCGGCCCGTCTGCATTGGGTAGCCCGTTTTTCCGTTATCCACAGTTGTTGCCGCGCCTGGTGCGTTATTTGACCGCCCATCCGGCGCTGTCGTATTGGTTTGCGCCGCCGTACATTGGCAGTTCAAGTCAGTCGCCACGGGTGGATGAGGGCGTGCGCGAGTCGTTTCGCGAGTTGTCGGTCGCCTTGGAGCAATTGGAAAATCTCGACGATCCGCAACCCGAGTTTATCTGGCGCAGCTTGAGTCCGTTTTTAGTCGATCCGTCCGGTAATCCACATCGCAGCGAGCTGAATATTGAAAAACTGTGGAACCCTTATTTGCCCGGACGCGGTTGTTTGGGGTTGGTGGAATTCCGGGCGTTTCGCATGGCGCGCAGTGCGCAATGCGCCGCCGCCATCGCTGTACTGCTACGTAGTCTTGTGGCTATGCTGAGCCAGCAGGATAAGGCGCCCAGGCTGATCAACCATGGCGCCAAGTTGCACGATAAATACGCTTTGCCTTTCTATTTGCAAGCGGATTTGCAGGCCGTGTTTCAGGATTTACAACAAGCCGAGCTGGCGTTGCATTCGAATATCCAAACCATATTACTGCAGGAACCGGTGCGGTTTATCGGCAAAGCGGTATTTCACGGTTGTTACATCGAATTGCAACAAGCGTTGGAGTTTTGGCCGTTGGTCGGTGATGTGGCTTCGCAAGAAGGCGGCGGTTCGCGGCTGGTGGATGCCAGCACCACCCGCTTGCAAGTCACACTGGGTGTGGAAAGCCATCATCCTACCCAGCTTGGAGGCTGGGAGTTATGGGTGGATGGCTATCGCATTCCGTTACGCCTGGAACAAGACCGGCAAGGACCGGTTAAATTAACCGGTTTGCGTTACCGTAATTTTCTTCCCAGCGTTGGCCTGCATCCCGGCATCGAAGCCCGTCACAGCATCAGCTTAGTCCTCATGCATCGCAGCTTGGATGAAGCGTTGCAGATTACTTATCACGAATGGCATCCCCGGGGTTTGGCCTATCCAGGATTGCCCGCCGACCTGGGCGACGCTGAGCGCCGGCGTGAGGAGCGTTTTAGCAGTAAAATTATTTCCCGCGCAAGCGATGACGAGGCGAAAACGCCGCCCGATTCGGCCATCAGCGAATATTGTCTGGACCTTCGCCGGTTGCCCCGTTGATCACCTCTGGCGGTTGTTGCGTGCTATATTGTTGCGCACTATATACTACGAGCTAACCGCGGTTGCCGCCAATACGACACCCGCCACAATTCGCCATTATTTATCCGCTTATCGTCCCATCTGTGACAGCGGATTCGAAGGCCGTCGCTCTATATTTAATCCTGCCAGTACACGAGATATTACAAACCCGGCAGGAGACTAAATAATGAAAGTGACATTTGTAATACCCAAAGACGATGACCGAGAAAACCCAATGAATCAGTTTGCGCAATGCCGTGTCCTACCACCGGCGGGATTGGCGCGCATGGCCGGATTGGCGGGCAAACAAGCTCAGGTGACTGTGCGTGATGAGCGCATCGCCGCAACTCACCACGATGGCCAAGCGGATCTGGTGGTATTGTTCATCAACAGTTACAACCGGGACCGTTGCCTGGTGCTGGCTAAACTTTATCAAGATCTGGGCTGTTACGTAGTGTTATCGGGACCGCTGTTGGTGAAAGATGCCATCGAAGCGGGCAAATACGCCGATTGTTTGTTTGCCGGCTATGGCGAGGATTGTATGGCGGATTTTTTGCGAGATTATCGGCGGGGCAGGGCTAAAGCGTTTTATTACGCCGGCAGCGGCTGCGCGCCATTGAGTTTGGCGTCGTAAGCAAGTACGACTGCCGTCAAGTCATACTTGCTCATAACTACTGCAAGGGATGCCGGCGCTTCGATAATTAGTTTCTTGTACCGCCGGTGTAGAGCACTTCCACATCCAGCCAGATGCCTTCGTGAGTCGCCAGTTTTTGGATTTCCGCCAGATGCTGTTGTTTAAACGGCTCCACCTGCTCGGGTTCGAGTTGGTTGATTAAGCCGCGATAACCGGCAAACCACACGATGTCCCACCATTGCTGCGCGTTTTCCAGATGATAGCCGGCATTGTAGCGCCGGGTGTGGACGTTGGTGAGTCCGGACTGCTGGAACAATTCGGTGCTTTTTTCTTCACTGGCAATGCGTTTCCAGGATATCGGCGGCCGTTCGATGCCGTACTCCTCCAGATGGTCAAGGAATATTTCCTGTACCGGTTGAAACGCCCCTTCCGTAAAGGAACTGCACACTACTTGCCCGCCCGGTTTTACTTTTTCCACCATATGACTCAGCAATCCCGGCATGTCTTCCACAAAAAAGATAGCAAACGAACAATTGGCCGCATCAAATTGCGCGTCGGCAAACGCCATTGCCTGCATGTCCATGGCCAGGAACTCGGTATTAGGCAGTTGCTGCGCCGCGGCTTTGGATTTGGCCTGGGTCAACATGCCCTCGGAAAAATCGATGCCGGTTACCTTGCCTTGCGGGACGGCGCGGGCCAATTCCAACGCGGCAATGCCTGTGCCCGTGGCTACATCCAAGATGTGTTCGTTGCCTGTTAAATTGAAGATAGCCGGCAGCTGTTGTGCGCTATTGACAAAAAACCTCAGCGCCTGGTTGTCATAGCCTTGCGACACGGTATTGAAGGTGTTTTTAATGTGTTGTTTGCGTTGTTGCTCATCCATTGGCGTTTTTTCCTGTTGTAAGGCAATTTTTCGTTTGCTCACAAAGTCGTGCTTTGCGTTTGTTTGCTGTGCGCTTTGAGAAAGCCGGTAATCAAGTCCACTGTTTTTTCATCCGGCATTTCCAACCCGGCCGCGCTGATATTATTCCGCATGCGTAACACGACCCGTGGCCATTCGTTAGGACTGTGCTGGGCAGGGTCGGGGGCGGCGTGGCACTGCGAACACGTGGTTTGAAACGCCTGTCCGGCCGCGGTAGCCAGGTCGGGGTATTGGCTTTCGTCCAGGGGTTGTTGCGCGTTATCCGTCAAATAGCTACGTAGTATTTGCCAATCCTTCTCCGGCGGCATCATGACCCGAATCAATACCCCGCCGCGCCGGCGTTGCATCTCTTTTTCCATGCGGTTCACCACAACCTCCCATTCTTCGGCAGTGTGCATAACCGGTGTGGGTAAGTCGTGGCATTGCACGCAATATAAAGTCAACATGGTTGCGCCCCGGGAGTCGGGACTGGGCAAAGCGTCCGGATTCAGGCCTTTGGGTATGACCCAGATGCCGGGATTTTGCGCCAATGAAGCCTGGTCTCCGGCAGTGGCCGCGGCGGTTTGTTTTTCGGCTTCCCGTTTTTGATACAGAATTTCATAATAGATGGTAAAAATAATCACCCCGACAAACGCTGCCAGTATCGCCATAAAGGCGCGTTTTTCCCCAGTTTTCATAAATTGCTACCTCTTCAACGGCGTTGGCACGCCGTGTATTTATTGACACTAAATCCAATGTGGAATAATGACCGGATTTGGATTTTCTGGCAACCCTGCGCCCCGCTAAGGGATTAGCGACGCTGGAATGCAATGCCAGGTATCCAGTTAAGCCCCGATAATTGTTTGAAAAACAGGATTTTTTCGGTTTGCGGTTGAGCTGGTATGATGGTTTACCGATAACCACAATGCGTATGCGCGGAGAAGAGTCGTCAGACATGTCAAAAAAACGTCGAATATCGGAAGAGGAGAGTGCGCTGTTCCGCGAGGCGATGGCGGACGTAAAACCGTTAAGCCATGACAAAATTCTGCCCAAACGCAAGAAGCCGATTCCCCGGCCGTTACAGCTGGAGCGTGACCAGCGTCAGGTTTTGCACGATATGATGAGCAGTGATTTGTATTCGGCGGACCTGGAAACCGGCGAAGAGCTGTTGTATGTGCGCGATGGGTTGCACCCAAATACACTGCGCAAACTGCGCCGCGGCAAATTTCGCATCGAAGCCGAACTGGACTTACACCGCCTGACCAGCGAGCAAGCCCGCAAACAAACCGCGACATTCCTGGCTCGTTGCAAGGCCAGCGGGAAACGCTGCGTGCGCATCATTCATGGCAAAGGACTGGGCTCCCTGGAGAAAAAACCCGTATTAAAGGGCAAGCTCGATGTCTGGTTGCGGCACCACAACGATGTGTTGGCGTATTGTTCGGCGCGGCCCATGGATGGTGGCACGGGGGCGGTGTATGTGTTGATCCGAAAAAGCTGACGCAGTAACTGAAAATCCGTCAACAACGCAAAATGGTCCAATAAATTTTTCATCCACCGGGACTAAACCTTTTTCCGATTGACGGCATCTCATTAATCAGAGACCTTGATGGATTCTCTGCTTGCATATTCAAGGTTTTTCCATGGACGACTGTGAAACAGGGATTGTTTCTTCAAGCGTCTCACGCGTTTGTACAATGTTTTTACCACGAAGAGCACGAAGCACACGAAGAGTGAAAATAAAAATGGCTTTTTCTTCGTGTGCTTCGTGCTCTTCGTGGTGAATTTTATATCTCAAGCGTTACTCATTGAGCAAATCACAGCCCACGAAAGTTATCCACACCACCAAAGCCGTGTATGATTGATGGGTGAACTCCTTAAATCGGTTATTGCATGACTTATCGGCTGCGGCGGCGAAGGCGTTTCACCGCTATCCCCTGGTGTTTGCCGGTGAGCGGGACTGGTGTTATGCACAAGCGGATCACACTCTCAAAGAATTGTCTTTCGAAGAAGTGCTCTGGATAAGTCGGCACGAAAGCCACATTGGCTCGACTTATACAGCCGCTTCAGCCCAACACCACTTAGGCATGGAATTCCAGGCGGTGGTTTTCGATGTGTATAACGGCTTTGATCCCGATGTGTTTACCGCTATATGCGGCACAATTAAAGGCGGCGGTTTGTTACTTATGTTGTGCCCGCCACTGGCAGACTGGCAACGTTTCGATGACCCGCAAAAGGCGCGTCTGGCCGTTTGGCCGTATCAACGCAAGGATATCGGTGGACGGTTTCTGGAGTATATGGCGCGGCGTCTGAATCAGGATGACAGGGTTGTACTTATTGAACAATCACAGCCGCTGCCTTGTTTACCGCAGCACATACTACAGAGCGATCAATCCCCGCCTGTGAATCAGGATGCGACATTTCCTTACCGCAGTAAAGAACAACAACAGGCCGTACAAGCCATTTTGCACGTAGTGTCCGGGCACCGGCATCGGCCGTTGGTCATCACCTCCGACCGCGGGCGGGGCAAGTCCGCCGCGCTGGGTATTGCCGCGGCACGCCTGATGCGCCAAGGCGTCAAAACCATCATCGTGACGGCGCCGCGGCGGGCGGCCGTCTTCCCGGTATTTCAATGCGCGCAGTCATTGTTACCCGATGCCCGGGCTGTCAAAGGCAAATTAACCTGCGGCGATTCGACGTTGCGATTTGTGGCGCCGGATGAGTTACTGCAACAGCGCTACGCATGCAATTTACTACTGGTGGACGAAGCCGCCGCCGTTCCCGCTGCGCTGTTGGAACAGTATTTAAAACGCTACGCCAGGATTGTTTTTTCCACCACTGTGCACGGTTATGAAGGTACGGGCAGGGGGTTCGCGTTGCGCTTTCACGCCACCTTAAATCAAACCACGCCGGGATGGCAGGCGGTATCGTTGGAAGCTCCCATTCGCTGGGCGCAAAAGGACCCTCTGGAGTCGTTTGTGTTCGATGCTCTAGTGCTGGATGCCAGTCCAGCCGCTGATGAAGTTGCTAGTCAGGCAGACCTCGCCAGTTGCCATTGCGAAAAACTCGATAGAGACGGATTGCTAAATCATACCGATGACTTGAGGCAGTTGTTCGCATTACTGGTACTGGCGCATTATCAAACCCAGCCGGCGGATTTACGGTATCTGTTGGATGCCCGTGATGTGCATATTTATGTGGTGCGCCATGGACAGCATATTGTCGCCGCGGCGTTACTGGAAGAAGAAGGCGGGTTTGACCCGGACCTCGCCGCCAAAGTCTATGCTAACGAAAGAAGAGTGCGCGGGCACTTGCTGGCGCAATCGCTGGCAGCCTATGTAGGGTTGTCGCAGGCGCCGCAATTGAAATATCTGCGCGTGATGCGCATTGCGGTACATCCGTTGGCGCAGCAAAAAGGTCTGGGGCGGTTTTTGTTGCGGCATATCGAAAAAACGCTGCTGCCAGAGGAGTTTGATCTATGGGGGGCCAGTTTCGGTGCCACACCGGCGTTGCTGCAATTTTGGTGGGGAAGTGGTTTTGAGCCGGTGCATTTAGGCATGAGCCGCAACGCGGCCAGCGGCATGCACGCAGCATTGGTGTTGAAACCATTAAGTGACCGGGGTGAGGCCGTTCTGCAAGGCGCGCAACTCAAATTTACCGAGCATTTTCCCGTCATGCTGGCGGAGTCCTACCGGGACTTGGAACCGGCACTCGTCCAACAATTGCTCAATCAGCAATCAAGCGCCGTCAGTGACGCGCCGTTTGCCCTGAGTGAAAGGGACTGGCAGGATGTAAAGTCGTTTGTCAGTTCCGCCAGGGACTATGAAGTCAACGCCGTCCCGCTGTGGACATTGACGCGTCTGGGATTAGCGAATACAGCCTGCGCCGCCGGCTTGACGTCGATGGAATTGACCTTGCTGGTTGCCAAAGTATTGCAAAAAAAGTCCTGGAACGAGATCGTGAGAGAAACCGGTTTACGTGGGCGCAAGCAGGCGTTGGCAGAGTTGCGCCTGGCTGCCGCCAGGCTTTACCAATACTGCGCGGGAGTGTAAGCATAAACAAGACTGCGCACTCCGTGTAAACAAATAGTAAATTCTGCATCGCTCGAGGCGTTTGTGCACTAAACTTATCAAAACCATAAAAGGAGGGGCGCCAGTGAATCGAAGGCTTGCAATCATGGCTGGTATCAGCTTGCTGATGGCATGGGTCAATCCGCTATACGCTGACAACAACACGAGCGTAGCGGATAGCGCGACAAGTCAACAAACCGCGATTCAGAAAATGGCGGTTATCATGCATCGATTAAAACACTTTCCCAGTCCGCAGAGCAAACAGACCTTGGAACAAATTATTTCCGATCCAGCGAGTACCGGACGAGAGAAGGATTTGGCCGGCGCCATGTTACGCCTCAATCATCGTGCACTGGTGGATGACAAAATCAAGCTAAAAAAAATCATGGAAAATGAAAACGCCTCCTCTGATGAGCGGGATCTGGCAAGCATTATTTATAACCTGGATCACAGGCCCACCAAGGGCGACAAGAAGCGGTTAAAGGAAATGATGCAATAAAAAATGGTTCGCATATTTTTCCGTCACGACATTCCTAAACCAATTATCATCTGAATGAATTCCACGCGGGCGGCCATACGCCGCCACCAGTCCAAATTGCGCCAATGCCGAAAATGCCCGGACATGTTCGGCCCGGTTGTGGTGGGCCAGCCGGTAATCTCACCGGTCATGCTCATTGGCCAGGCGCCGGGCAGCAAAGAAATCGAAGTAGGCCGACCGTTTGCCTGGACCGCCGGCAAAACCTTGTTCAAATGGTTTGCACAGATTGGCTTGAACGAAACGCAATTTCGCGACAAAGTGTACATGGCGGCGGTGTGCCGCTGTTTTCCCGGCAAAAATCCCAAAGGTGGGGACCGCGTTCCTCATCAGACAGAAATTGAGCATTGCGCCACATGGTTGCACGCCGAATTAAAACTGCTGCAGCCCAAGTTGCTGTTGCCCGTGGGCAAACTGGCGATATCCCAATTTTTAACGGTTAAGAAACTCAATGACATCATCGGCCAACAACACTCGCGTGAGATCCTGGGTTTTGAAACGGACGTTATTCCCCTGCCGCATCCCTCCGGGGCTTCCGTATGGCATCGTATCGAGCCGGGTAAAACCTTGCTGCAGCAAGCCCTGCACACCATTGAACAACATCCAGCCTGGAAAACCGTTTGTGGTAAATAGCTTGCGGATTGACGTTCATTAAGCACAAAATAAAGGTTTATATCAAAAACCAACCGTAGGATGGGCAATGCCCATCCCGTGAACTCAGGGATAAAATCTGTGAGGGTATATGGCCGCATCACCTAAATCCGACAAGAAAACGGCGAGAGGAAAATGATGAAATTCGGTGAACTGAAAGTCGGCGCCTTGTTTACTTTTGAAGGGCAGACCTACCTCAAAACCAGCCCCATGATAGGGCGAAATGAGACCACCGGGGAGCAGAAATTTTTGCGTCGCTCGATGGCGGTTACGCTGAGCGAAATCAGCAAGGAAACCAAACCGGTGGTCAACAAGCGCGGCTTAACTCGCTCGGAAGTAAACAGTGCTTTTGAGGAATTTTATGCGCATTGTGAGCAGTGCCTGGACCAACTGGCATCGGTGGCAGAGGAGCAGACGCTGCGGCATACGCGGGAGCAACTCGCTCAGGCCAGGCAACGTTTCCTGGCGAAAATCGGCTGACTCGGATTTCCGAAATAAACCAGCGCATCGATTGATGGAATCCACCTTCGCCACTGGCACTTTGTGGAAAACCATCCAACAAAGGACTCAAGCCGCACTGAAGTGCAATGCCTTACTGCCTATCGAAACTCGGCAAATCAGCCTGCCTGACAACGGCGTGGATTTCCTGGTTCGCCAGGTGTCCAGTCTGGTCCGCAAGCACGACCAGACACATTCCAACTCGAATCCATTTTTACCCTATGATCCAGATTTGTTCGTCAGCGATGTGTCACCAGGGCATGTTTGCTTGTTGAACAAATTCAATGTAATCGAACACCATGTATTAATCGTAACCCGAGACTTTGAGCATCAGGATAGTTTGCTCACTGAAGCCGATTTTGCCGCCTGGTTTCGCTGTATGCAGGAATTCAATTCACTGGGATTTTACAATGGCGGCCTGACGGCCGGTGCCAGTCAATCCCACAAACACATGCAACTTATCCCGCTGCCGTTGGCTGAAGGCGAGTTGGATTTTCCCATGCTGCGCATGCTGCAAAACACCTGCGGCATTGGTGATCCAAAGACCGAAGGAAACATCCAGCAATGTGGATTGCCCTTTCGGCATGGCATCATCGCATTGCAGGCGGAAAAGTTGCGAGGGCGGGCAGCGGCGGTTTATTTACGGGAATGTTATGCCGCTTTGATGCAGGCGGTGGGCATCAAGCCCGTAGAAATCGAAGGCGACAATCGTCCGTCATCGCCGTACAACCTCTTGTTTACCCCTCAATGGATGTGGCTGGTGCTGAGGTCGCGAGAATGTTTCGATTCCATTTCCATCAATGCGCTGGGATATGCGGGTTCCCTTTTTGTGCGTAATGCCTTGCAGTTGGAGGTGTTGCGCCAAGCGGGACCCATGGCCGTTCTGCGTTCAGTCAGTTTGTCGCCATAATGCGTCCGACCGCATAAACGTCCGATTTTCCAGGCAATCAACGGCGATCATTCGATTTGCCAAACTTTTGGCCTTAAGTTTGCTTCTTTTTTATCCATCGATAAATCGATTAATGGACTAATCGGTCAATAAACACATTCGAACTCGGCTGATAATTCAGCACTCTTAACAACAAAGTAACCCAGTATCGGTTAAGAGATATACAGCGAGGATCCAATATGACACATCATTATCCTGATCCCAAAGATGTGGGCATCAAAATCCCACCGCACCTCATCAAGCAGCGTTTCCGGGGTGGTTTTTTACACGCCTTGAAGGGCCGTCAAATCACCCGTACGGAGCATTTGCGATTGTCCTTTCGCGAAGGCTATCGGGCCGGCAAGCTCTATTTACGCGAAGTTCGCCGTCAGCGCGGCATACTCCATTTTCCTTTTCAGGGGAAAATAAGCTTTAAAGTCGTCAACTGATTCGCTTGCACAATAGCCGTTACCGTCACCTCGTACGGGTATTCAACCTATTGCTATTGACCCTGTTTCGGTCTTTACTTATAAAGTAGTTTTTTATGCCGTGTACGATGACTGACCGCGTACGATGACTGACAATGGGGGAGGGATATCAAATGACAGATGAAATGACGGACAAAGAAAAAATGGAGTTTGTGTTTGGTGTACGGGAAGAAGAACCGGACGTGGAACAATGGGACCGCAAGGTAGCCACCCAATTGGCCAGGCAAGAGAACATTGAATTAACCGATGAACATTGGGATGTGGTGAGTTTTCTGCGCAAACATTTTGATGAATTTGGCAGCATCGAGCACGCCAGGGACATTTCCGCGATTTTCGACCAGCGTTATGAGAAAAAAGGCGGGTTGAAATATTTATATACGCTGTTTCCCAAAGGCCCTGTGACTCAAGGCTGTAAAATTGCCGGAATTCCCTTGCCTAAAGACAGTAAAGATCCGCACTTTGGTAACGTGTCATAACTAACACGTCATAACCGTGTCATAAAAACACCTTGTCACCTATTGCAAGCAAGCCGGTTTGTACCACTTTAGCGGTTATGCCACCGTGCCCCCGCAGAGCGTTATAGCCACCCGGGCCCAATACGGTTTCCATTTTTGAGCACGGATGGCATAAGCCGGTCATTTCTAACTGCGCCTCACCGACGGAAAAGGTTTTGTCTTTCAAGGCCAGTAAGTTAATACCACTAACTACAATGTTGCGCCGCAACAGGGAAGGATGGATAGCGTTGCGCCCCAGTAACGCAGCCACCACCGCCAGGTGCTCCGCCTGAATTAAGGTGACTTGGCGTTTGCTCGTACTATTGCCTTTAAAGCGGTCGCCTTGCAATCCCTTACCCACGACGGCCAGGGCTTGCTCCGGTTCAATCAATGGCGCATCCCGTCCAGGGCGTAAGCCAATCCAAACAACTTTGCCAGGATGGGGGAATATTTTTTGCAAATGTTTAATGTTAAGCATAGTGATTATGGTGGGCATTCTTCCCGTAAAAGGATTATTATAAATGACTGGATTTTGCTTTATTGTGAAAAAATCACCCATACTGTCGCATCGCTACCGCGTGACCCAATCAGCAGGGCAACCACTTTGGTTTAAGTATTAGAAAGTAAAGAAATCTTTTGAATTATCTGGCTCATTTGTATCTGGCGCAACGCAATCCTCATTCCCTGGTGGGCAATTTAATGGGGGATTTTCTTCGCGGTGTTAAAGTCAAGGACTTGCCGCAGCGCATTGCCTGTGGGGTACACAACCATCTGGCCGTGGACCGGTATACCGATTCCCACACTTGCCTTAAACCTTTAAAAGCCATGTTTAGTGCTCAGCGGCGTCGGTTTGCCCCAATTATCATTGATGTGGTGTTCGATCACTTCTTGATTAAACACTGGCGGGACTACAGCCAGGAAAGCCTGGCTGACTTCACGGATTATTGCTATTGGAGTTTCACCGAGTTACGCAATGAAATGCCAGCAGCAATGCAGCAAAAAGTGGCTTGGATAATCCACTATGATTTATTGAATTCATATGCACGGTTGCCAGGGGTCGGTAACGCCTTAAACGGAATTTCCCGCCGGATACGGTTTGAAAACCAGCTCGCCGGCGCGGTTGATGAAGTGACTAGGCATTACGAGGCGCTTGAAAAAGGATTCAGAGAGTTTTTCCCGACGCTGTGTGATTATATTCGCGAACTCGAGGTAGAAGCCACGAGTAATGTCGAACACCGCTCCGTTAGTAGCAACACTGTCCACGTGGCCAATCAAATCACTAAATACAACACTTTTAGTAAAACCAAACTTCGTGCCAACCGCAATGCCAACAATAGTCTTGTATATTGCCAGCAGTATAGACGGTTACATCGCCCGTCCTGACGGTAGCGTTGATTGGCTGTCTGTGGTCGATGGTTTTGATACCGATTACGGTTATCAGGCGTTTTACGATTCTGTCGATGCACTGCTAATGGGAAGTAACACCTATGCACAGGTGCAGCAGTTTGGCGACTGGCCGTATACGGGAAAAACGGCTTATGTTTTCTCAAGCCGCGATTGGTCCGATACATTAGCGGATGTGAAAATTGCTCCGCCCGACGTCGGGGCAACGTTGCCGGCTATCAAGCATTATCATAAAGTGTGGCTGGTAGGGGGTGCTGCGCTGGTCAAATCGTTTCACGAGGCGGGATTGATAGATGAGTATATCATTTCCATTATTCCCGTGGTCTTGGGCGATGGCATTGCGCTGTTTCAGTCGCCATTAACCGAGCAACCCTTAAAACTGCTTTCCGCTCAACACTATGCAAGCGGGCTGGTGCAACTGCATTATCAAAAATACCACCCATGATAGCGCACCGACCAAGAATTCTTTACACTATTTACGAACCACGAACCACGAACCACGAACCACGAACCACGAACCACGAACCACGAACCACGAACCACGAACCACGGACCCAGATCATGACTTTCACCGTAATATTTCTGTCTGTTTTCATTATCAGCGGTATCATTTGCCACGTCATGGCGAAAAGATACGGTACCGCCCGGCCGGTTTTTTGGGGGACCATGGGTTTGATATTGGGTCCTTTTGCCATATTGTTGTTGGCGTATTTATCGAAAAAACTGTACAACAATTATAAAATCTAGGCCGTGTTCGTTTCTACTATGTAGTGGATTCGCCCATCATCGCCACGCCATTGGCGCTTGAATTGCGCTTTTTTCAGCCTTATTTCCCTTGAGTTATCAGCGTGATGGAATATACTACGCGGCTTTTGGGCAGATCTACTACCATTGAGTGTTTGGGGCAATAGGAGCAGAAGCATGTTTCGATCTATTAAAGAAATTAACGCCAATGAACTGGCGGATTGGTTGCAGGTGGGCGACAGCCCGTTCCGTGTCATTGACGTACGAGAAATGCGGGAAATCAGCGCAGGCACTATACCGGGGGCTGAAGCCATGCCGTTGGCGACAGTGCCGTTGCGAACCGGTGAAATGGCACCGCATGAAAAACTGGTGTTTGTCTGCCACAGTGGCGCCCGTTCAGCACAAGCGTGCGCTTTTTTACAGCGACAAGGCTATTCCAATGTGTACAATTTACGTGGCGGCATTGTCGGTTGGGCCGCCTCCGGTCTGCCGGCGGTTCCACCGTCAAATCCTTATTAACCGGCGGATTCCCGCAGGCAATCGAACCCTCCCCTGTGGAGGGTTTTTTATTGCCCGGCAGGCAATTTTCATGAACCGGTGGCGGATGAGCTTGCTATACTAATGCCGCAGTGAATTGCCGCAGTGAATTGCCGCAGTGAATTGGCGGTATGAATACGCCGCGATGACCAATGCCTCGATAACTAATGCCTTGATAACGAATGCCTCGACAACTAACGCCGCATTTTAAACAGTAACCTATGGCAGCGATTCTGGAAGTTAAAAACCTTGTTAAGCACTTCCCCGGGGTGCAAGCGGTCAACGGCGTGGACTTTAGCATACGCCACGGTACGTGTTTCGGGCTCTTAGGCCCCAATGGCGCGGGTAAAACCACGACCATTGAAATCATGGAAGGCATTCAAAAACCCACCAACGGCACGGTGCTGTATAAAGGCGAGCCCATAGGCGCCAGCTTCAAAGAACAAGCCGGCATCCAGTTTCAAACCACTGCTTTGCAGGAGTTTCTTACCGTGAAAGAAACTCTGACCATGTTTCACGGTTTGTATCAACGCACGCTTCCCCTTGATCAGTTGATCGAAATGTGCCGGTTGCAGGACATCTTGTCCAGGGATACCCGCAAACTGTCCGGTGGTCAACGGCAACGATTGTTGTTTGCCATTGCCCTGGTAAACGATCCGCAAGTCATTTTTTTGGATGAGCCCACCACCGGCCTGGACCCGCACGCCCGGCGGGTGTTTTGGTCGTTGATTGAATCCATAAAGCAACAGGACAAAACCATACTGCTCACTACCCACTACATGGAGGAGGCCTATCATTTGTGCGATGAGATCGCGATTATGGAAAAAGGTCGAATCATTGCCCAGGGTTCACCGGCGCAGCTATTAAAAGCCCATTTTGACGATACCGTGATTAGCCTTCCGGCAGAGGATTTTTCACTGCCCCTGGAAACCTACGCAGAAGAAGCGTATGTGTATCACGACAGTATCAATATTCGAACCAGTAATGTTCAAAAATCCATTCAATTACTATTGGATAATAATGTGCCGTTGTCTCGCCTGGAAATTCGTGCCCGCACCTTGGATGACTTGTTTATTGAGCTCACCGAGGATGACATAAAATCATGAAACGATTTTGGGCCGTGTTGACCGCCAGAAACCTGGAGTTCTTACGGGATCGTACCGCATTGACCTGGAATTTTGTCATGCCGGTGGCATTTGTATTCGGGTTTGCGTTTTTATTCACCGGCGAGGATCAGGATGTATACAAAGTGGGCGTTTATCCCGGCACAACCGAAATTGCCATGCATGAGAAAAGTTTTTTCCAAACCCGGTATATCCATTTTATTCCGCTGGATGATCTGCAATCCGCGGTTGAAAAAGTCAAGCACCACCAGTTGGATATGGTCATCGACCTGAATCCGCCGATGAAATATTGGATTAATTCCACATCGGCCAACGGCTATTTTCTGGAAAAACTGCTGCTCGCTGACAGTATTCAGTCGGAGAACATCGCCTCCTTTGCCAAGATGCTGAATGTCGTGGACGTACCGGAAAAACAAATCGTGTCCGGCAAAGAAGTGCGTTATGTGGATTGGGTTTTACCGGGTATTTTGGCAGTTAACATGATGTTCAGTTGCTTGTACGGTGTGGGTTACGTCATTGTACGCTACCGCAAAAACCGCGTGTTGCGACGGTTACAGGCGACGCCGCTGCTGGTGTTCGAATTTCTTGCCGCACAAATAGTGTCGCGCTGGTTGCTGACCATCGTCATGACCGTCATTGTGTTTGTCATTTGTGATGTGTTCGTTGATTTCTTCATGCGGGGCTCTTATTTGGCGTTGTTTGTGGTATTTGCCACCGGCGCCTTAACGCTGATCAGCTTGGGGCTGGTGGTGGCGGCGCGCATAAAAAGCGAAGAGCTGTCCGATGGTATTTTGAATATGGTCTCCTGGCCCATGATGTTGCTTTCCGGGGTGTGGTTTTCCCTGGAGGGCGTCAACCCTCTGGCGCAAAAACTATCGCTAATTTTTCCCCTGACACACATGATTTCGGCAGCCCGGGCGATCATGAACGACGGCGCGGGATTGTTGGATGTGTATCCTCAAATGCTGGTATTGCTCACCATGGCCGGGGTATTTATGCTGATCGGCGCGTTGGCATTTCGCTGGGAGTAGCTTTCCAGCCGCTGCGGCATGGCAATGGTAAAGAACCCACCCGAAGCGCAAAGGCAACCATCGCCATGTGTTCGGTTAAGTGGTTTGCGATAATCCGGAAAACGGCGTGGCAAATAGCTCGCTGATGCGCTGCTATACGAACCGCTAATCCCTCCTAAACCCTATGGCCGGTTATTGAGAATACCCCGGGTAGCGCTCCAGCATTAATTGTTGCAACACGACCATATCGGTAGCGCTTAAGTCGCTAAACAATATGCCAAAACCATTGTTATGGTGATGCACAACCACCCCACTGAGACGATGATAGGCCGGATTTGATGATTGGTTGACGCCAACTTCAATTTCGATCAGGGAGAATTTTTTAAGATTGACGATTTCTGAATCGATACCCATTCCGCCATTGGAGATGTCCCGGATTTTGCCCACGGCTATGGGAATGTGGTTTCTAAAGATGACAACGTCCATGTTTAAAGGCATGCGCTGTTGAAAACGGTGTTCAATGGTGGATGCACTGGAAGTGGTAATCATTGTCTCCTTGTCCTCGCGTGATGGATTCCGCTTGCTGATATCAGTGAATGTATTCTGGATTCGATGTTTACTGTCCGTTTAGGTTCGAGTATCCAAAGATGAAAATGATTCCGTCGCAATCCTTAGCCTCGACGCCTGAAACGGTAATAATGTAGATATAAGTAAATTTAAGATAGTATAAAAACGATAAGAAAAATGCTGGGAAGTGATTTAGCTTTACCGTCTATTAAATTTAGACGTAAAAATCCTTCTTGCCAATTCCTTTTTTCAAAAAAGTGCATGTAGTCACAAGAATCGTCGAAACAGGCGGGCAAGTGCGAAGCAGCGATGTGTGCACAATGTTTGTGGGGTTTAAATAATATTTATTCGTGAAATACTTAATAAGCGCAATTAATGATAATCAGGTTCCAGGCTTACGGCCATTTTTACCAATTCTGCTACTGATTTAATTCCTAGTTTTTCCTTGATATGTGAGCGGTGAACATCCACGGTTTTGTTGCTGATTCCCAACAAAGTGGCTATTTCCTTGGCAGACTTGCCGTCGACGATTAAACGCATAACGTCCTGCTCTCTGGAAGTCAGGGTGGCTATACGGTCGGCAATCAATGCTTTGCGGCATTGCGCTTCGCGGCCTATTTTATCAATCTGCAGGGCGTGTTCGATTTTCTCCAGTAACGCCACGTGGTTAAATGGTTTCATGATAAAATCGACGGCGCCGAGTTTAAGTGCGCGAACTGCGGTGGGCACCGTGCCATGGGCGCTGATGAAAATAATGGGAATCGTGATGTTGCGGTTATGCAATTCCCTTTGCAGTTCAAAGCCGTTCATATCAGGCATGCGTACATCCAACAACAAACAACCCGGCATTTCATCAGCATGATAGCTGTCAATAAACTCTTTCGCCGTGGCATAGGTTTTCGCGGTGTAGCCATTGGATTCGACCAAAAAGGTCAGGGAATCACGTACGGCTTCGTCATCATCCACGACAAATACGGTGAGGGCGTCAATCATTTTGGTTTTGCTCGGTGGGTAAAGTAAAAGTGAAAGTGGCGCCACCCGCCGGATTATTGGCAGCTGACAAGCGCCCTTCATGGGCCTCGATGAGAGAACGGCTGATGGCTAACCCCATCCCCATACTATCGGGTTTGCTGGTATACAAGGGCTGAAACAGCTTTTCGAAATCACCGCCGTCGATACCGGGCCCATTATCACTGATTGTGATTTGGATGTCGTGCCCGTCCGGCCTTGTGGTTTGAATGCTCAGGTGGCGGTCGTTTACAGGATTGTTCATTATCGCATCTAATGAGTTGCAGAGCAGATTTACCAGGACTTGTTCGATTTGAATCGGGTCTATGGTAACCATGGGTAGATTTTCAGATAAATTATAGTCTATTTTAATGTTGGCTTGTTTGGCATCCATTATGGCTATTTCGGTGGTCTGCAGGATCAGGCGGTTTAGGTCAGTCGGCGTGTGTTGAGTGGTGCCTTTGGATATAAACTGTCGGAGATTGTGCACAATGTTGGCCGCGCGTTGCGCCTGATGAGCAATGCGTTCCAGGGTGGAATACAATTTTTCCTTGTCTTCATTGCCGTCTCGATATTGCTGTACTAAACTGCCCGCGTAAACATTGATGGCGGTCAACGGTTGGTTTAACTCGTGTGCCAACCCCGTGGCTAATTCCCCCATACTGGTCAGGCGCGCGAAGCGCGCCATTTCCGATTGCCGCGTGCGAACATGCTCTTCCGCCCGGCGCCGCTCGGTGATGTCTTCGCCAACGCTCAGTATACTTTCGATGTCTCCATGAGGGCCGTAAAAAATATTATTGCTCCAGGCGATTAATCTTTGCCGGCCGGATTTGGTGAGAATCTTATTTTCAAAATGATCCGCCCCGTCAAGCTTTCCCAGCACTATCTGTTGAAAAACTCGAAATATCTCCTCTTTTTCAGTGGGTATTAAACACACGTCAAACCAATTTTTGCCGATGAGGTCCTGCTGTGATCTTTCCAGCAAGCGGCATGCGGGTTGATTGATCAGGGTAATGTTGCCCCGGTTATCCAAGGCGACAATAATAGCATTTACATTGTCAATGCAAGACTGCACTTTTTCATGTTCACGGCGCATGGCTTGCTCGGCTTGATTGCGGCGGGCGATCTCTTGAGTCAGTTCCGCGTTGGCTTTTTGCAACTCTTGCGTTCGTTGTGATACACGCTGTTCAAGTTCGTAGTGCGAGTGTTGCAAGTTGTCTTTAGCGAGTTTTTGTTCAGTAATATCGTTGGTATGAATCAATACCAGATCGTCTGGTATATAGGCATACGTCACATCAACATAACGTTTGACTCCCGTAGACAATACAGAGTACCAGTAGTGCCTATGGAGGTTGGTTTTTTTCTCGAAGCATTGGCGCAGATCCGCCAGAATATCCGGGCGCTGCTGCTGATAAAGGTCGGTGGCGGTTTTACCTTTCAATTCGGCAATGCCGCCATCGGTGAATACATGCGCGGCGTTATTGTAGTCCACCAGTCTGAAATCATCGCTCTGCCACTGCCAGGTAAAGGTTGGCACCGGGACTCCACGAAACTGGGCCTCAAACCGTTCGCGACTGGTACGCAACGCCCGTTCGGCAAACCTGCGCCGGCGGTTTTCGGTATAAAACCATACCAGCATCAGCAACAACACGATGGCCAAGCCCGTTAGGGAGGATATGATAACAGTGCTTTCGCTCATCACTACATAGGTTTTGTGAAAATAAGGTCTGTCAACATAGGGTTCGTCAGAATGCTGTGCCGCGCCATTAGCCAAAGCTGCGTTCATAATTAATATTCGGGGGCAACGACGGTTTTACGGTCAAATCACCTGGTCGTTAATACATGATAGGCCATGATGGCTTTATTATCAGAACATTTTATTGTCGGCAAAAAATCCATTGTTGAACACGTAATGTGCCCTTGTATAACTTTGGAAAATTGTCTATCCCGCCGTCCAGACATGAACAGACCGTAGTCCCATAGTAATTGTAGCAACAGCAAGAAATCGAATAGAGTAAAATGGCCGTAAGACTATACTGTTTTTTATTGCATTCACAGCATTTTGTCAACTACGGTGCACAGCGGTGGCAGGCGCAACAAGCGCCCGATTGGGAGGGGCAGTAGTGCCGGTGTCAGGCGCTTTTTAAATTCTCTGTGGAATGAGTCAAATGGTTGGCCAGTTTTTCCAGATCTTCACTGGTATCAGCGGTTTTATGAATGAGCAGGTTGGTGTTTTCCGCCAGAGATCGTAACATTGAAAAACTTTTACTGATGTCTTGAGCGGTATGTTTTTGTTGATTAATGGCAGAGGCAATTTGAAAATTCATTTTGGAAATATGTGCGATAGCATTGGCGATTTCACTGAGTGAAGTGGCCGTCTGTGCGACTTCGGAATAGCCTTCTTGCGCGTATTCTTTGGCGCCATGCATGGTTTGTACGGCTTTGTCAGACCCGGATTGTAATTCCTGGATAATGTTCTGAATTTGCTGGGTGGATTCCTGAGTACGACCGGCTAGAGAACGGACTTCGTCTGCCACAACCGAAAATCCTCGTCCTTGTTCGCCGGCCCTGGCGGATTCAATGGCGGCGTTGAGTGCCAGCAAGTTGGTTTGTTCCGCAATACCGTGTATGACTTCGATGAATTGCCCGATACGTTGTGAACGTTCCTGCACTTGTTCGACATTACTGGTGGTTTCTTCCAGTTTTTCCACCAATGTCTGAATAACAGATTGCGCGTCATTGGCCAGATGATTGCCTTGTTGGGAAATATTATCGGCGGATTCCGCCGATTGTGCCGCTGACTCCGTGTGCTGACTGATATCGTTAATGCTGGTTGACATTTCCTCGATGGCCGTCGCCAAGCTGGTAATCTGCTGCAATTGGTTGCTCACGTCGCCCTTGGTGTCGTTGGTGAATAAGGTTAATTCCCGGGCGACGCTGGTCAATTGTTTGGATGATCCCTGGATATCACTCAATACATTCTGCAGTTTTTGCGTCATGGTATTAAAACCGGTTGCCATATCGCCCAGAATATCGGCGCTTTTTAACTCACACCGTTGGGTCAGATCACCCTCGCCTATGGCTTGTGCCACATGCGACATGCGATGCAATTTCTTAAGCAATATCAAGTGGGTAATACCAAAATTGGCCAGGCCAACAAGGCATCCGGCAACCAGGCAGCCAGCGACAAACCAGGAAAACATTGCGGGTTTCCATTCGACGAAAAACTGCGCATAAACCGGGAATACCAAGCCCATTAAAATTCCAAATCCCAGGAAACCGACGAACAGATTTTTCGATATGCTTTTTTTCATAAGTGAATGATAATTAAGTATATTGCGCTACAGAGCGATGGTTGAAGCCATAAGATGTTTACGTTAACGGCAGCAGGCGGTAATACTTTAAGAGGGGACTTGGTCTAAGCCCTTGAAAACAGCGCTGTTTAAATGTGAGCTTGCCGGGATCTGGTGGCGGCTTAATCGGGCAGCGATAAAGCCACTTGTTTTTGAGCGCGCGCGGGTATGATGATAACGATGTGGGAAGCGTTGGCTTGGGCGCCATGATGTGCGACTAAGAAAGTATTAGATGCCAGCATGATGGAAACACTCCCTAAAAGCGCGGCGATGCAGAGAAGCACCGGTGTCGGTATCGAGCGACCATTCAATGGTCGTAGTAAATTCTTGGTGGATAAATTTATATTCATTTTGACTCAGCAATAGTTTAAGGTTAACGAATTAAATTAGCCGCTTATTGACAACGAAATTTAGTCAACGCAGTTCTTTGACTTCGAACCGTTGACACCGAAGCGCAGGAAAAGGATTAGTGTGAAAAGTGAGTGTGAAAAGAACTGTGTTTCGTGCGGATTTATGATTTGATGTCGAATGCTGAGTTTGGTGAATGTTTCTTGATGATATTTTGTTGAATCATGTTGATTCTGGCGCTGGGCGGCGCGACATCGGTTAAGTGCCACAAGGAATTTTGGAATATTCCATGTGGCCTTGCATTTCTATGGCAGCGCCTTATTCGGCAAACTCTAACGCATCGCGGATGGCGTCAATCCCGGTTTGCGCGCATTGTTGGTCGATATCGCCGGCTGTTTTCTCCGCCGGCGCACCGGATATGGCAATGGCGCCGTAAAAATGCCCGCCTATGCGAATAGGCAAACCCCCGCCCAGTAATAACACGCCCGGACTGAATTTTAATTCCTCACGTTGCATCATGCTTAGCGTACTGGCTTGATAGGTGGCGGCGGTATAGGCTTTTCGTTGGCTGACATCCACCGTGTGCGGTGCGGCCAAAGGCGAGCGGATAAACGCCTGCAAACGGCCATCCCGGGACATGAGCGCTGCTGCGACATGAAATCCTCGTTTACTGCATTCACTGTAAGCCGCCAGTACCGCTTGATTGGCCAGGCTGGCGGACAGGGTTCTGGTCTGTACGAAAGGGATTTCCTCAGCCAACGCGTGGCCGGTGAATATCAAAACCAAGCACCATAGGCTTTCCGGTCTCATAGGGTTCAATTGCCTGAATAAGGACCTCATACTCGACTCCTGTTTGCGGTTTTGCTGACGAATATCAACGATCTTGTGACCAAATGCAATAAGATTATCGCGAAGATTTTTGTCGAATCGACACGACTATCACTGTAACCAACCGCTATGTGCCGCCTCATGAAATTGCCTGTGCCTGCCTTCATCGCGCTCGTGCTTGGCCTGCTCTCGACAGCGTGCCAGTTACCCAATCACTATTTGATTTACCCGGACACCGTTCCGCCGTCAGTCACCACCTGGGAAGAGGACATCCTGCGCGGTCAGTTGAAAATTCATCTGGCCTGGGCCAAACCCCCGGGTGATGGTCCCTTTCGCAGTGTGTTGGTTCATCCCCATGGCGGTAAAACCACCCGGGAATTACAAGGTGTCATCTGGGACTTGGCCTCACACGGTTATCTCGCCGTGGCAGCTGATTATAAGCGCTTATTAGAGGGCAAATACAAGCGTAACACGTTTGCCTGGCGCGAAGAAAAAGATGTGTTATACGCATTGGAATACGTGTTGCAACACCCTTTCGTGGATCGACAACGTGTGGCGTTGATGGGATTTTCCCAAGGGGGCATGTTAAGTTTGTTGATTGCCGCCCATGCGCCGGAAAAAGTACAGGCGGTGGTGTCCTATTATCCCGTATCGGACTTCAATTACTGGTTCGCCAAAGAGCGGCGCAATTTTATCGAGCGCTGGATTTTCGATATCATTCGTTGGCATTTTTATCGCGAATCTGGCGCTGCTACGGAACAAGAGTTTGTGCAAATCCTGCATGATGCTTCGCCCATTAATCATGTGGAAAAAATACAAGCGCCGGTGTTACTGGTGCACGGTGACGCCGACACTTCAGCGCGTCTGGAGGAATCGCAACGTTTGGCGCAAAAGTTACTCGAGTTCAATAAAGCGGTGGAGTTGTTGGTTGTGCCCGACGCCGTGCACATATTTAATTTCCGCCAGGAACCACAAGCCCGGTATGCGTGGGACAAAACCTTGCTATGGCTGGATAAGAATTTAAAATAAGTTTCAGCGCCAATGCGAATCTGGCGCGGTAGTAGATTGAAACTATTTTTCAAACGTCCCCACCAACTGCGCCGATTCAACCACATGACCCTGCATGGCTGTTTCTACTTGTGCTTTAGTCGCTTTTTTTAGGTCCGTTAGTACGGTGTCCAAGGCGTACAATTTAAAAAAATAGCGATGCCGGCCTATGGGCGGGCAAGGACCGCCATATCCCGTGCGCTTCCAGTCATTCAAACCTTGCATGGTGCCTTCGGGCAGGGCACCGGGCAGGATGGCTTCGCCCAGTCCTTCGCACTCCGGGGGGAGGTTGTATAACACCCAATGGACCCAGGTCATTTTGGGAGCGGCCGGGTCGGGGGCGTCGGGGTCGTCCACGATCAGTACCAGGCTTTTCGCCGCTGGGGGTATATTGGTCCAGTGTAATGCCGGGGATATATCAGAACCGGCACAGGTGAATTGGTCCGGAATGGCTTGGTTATTGTTAAATGCCGGGGAGTTGATGCTCATGCTCATCGTGGGTCTCCTGGGTTGAGTTAGTCGTTCCTTATTGTCTAACGCAATGATTTGCAATGTGTGTTTTACTGGCACTTGTAAGGCAATGCGTGAATTCGATGGTCCGCAATCATCATTCGTGCAGGCAACCGGATGCTGTATAAT
>JAJDNG010000107.1 GCA_022340845.1 Gammaproteobacteria bacterium
TCAACACCTAAACGATTCCAGGTGGTTGATTGTTGATTGCCGTTATTATTTGGAGAAACCCCAGCAAGGCGTGACAGAATACGCTCAGTCACATATCCCGGGTGCTTTGTATGCACATTTGGATAAGGATTTATCATCGTCGGTAGTGCCCGGCGAGACGGGACGGCATCCTTTACCCGATGTTAATGCACTTTGCAATTTGTTTTCTCGCTGGGGCGTGGACGAATCCGTTCAGGTGGTGGTATATGATCAGGGGCCGGGCATGATCGCCGCGCGTTTGTGGTGGATGTTGCGATGGTTGGGTCATAACGCCGTGGCGTTAATGGATGGGGGTTGGAAGAAATGGCTGGAAGAAGGGAAACCGACTGCGCGGGAAGCAACAGCTACATCGTCACGACAGTTTAGAGCCAGGGTACACGAAGAGATGCTTGCGGGCGTGGATGATGTTCTTGCCAGTATCAGCGATGCCAATGTCGCCTTATTGGATGCCCGCTCTGCGGATCGTTTCCGTGGCGAAAACGAAACGTTGGACCCGGTGGCCGGTCATATTCCCGGAGCGCTGTGCGTACCGTTTATGAATCATGTGGATCAACGGGGGTGTTTGCGTCCAGCGGAGGAACTGCGGGATATGTATGCTGAGTGGTTGGGTGACTCGCAGGTAAGCAATGCCATCGTGTATTGTGGTTCCGGGGTAACGGCGGCGTTAAATATTTTGGCTCTTGTGTATGCAGGACTTGGTACGGCTCGGCTATATCCTGATTCGTGGAGTCATTGGATTACTGATGAGCGCCGGCCTGTGGAAATTTGACAGTTGAATGCCTTCCAAGCACCACCGTAAAAAATCTTTTTAATAGTTCGGCGGCGTTACCATATATACGTCGTAACGAGTATTTTTTGAATCTATGGTGTGCGAGGGCTTTGGACCTTCAATTGTTGCAGCGTAGCTAGGCCGTTTGACGATGACGCGTTTCTGAGCGTGTTGCAGTGCGATGCCCAAAAGCGTTGGCGAATCTAGGTCTTCACCGACTAGCGCTTGAATAAAGCGCATTTCTTTTTTAACTAATGCGGATTTGGTTCGGGGCGGGTACATGGGATCGATATAGATGGCGTCGGCAGGCGCGATTTCGCTAAGTGCCGGTATTTGTTGCCGGGCATCGCCCCCCACCAGTTGCAGGCGTTGGTTTATCCATGGGTTGAGTTCTTCTGCGTATGCCGCGCGGCGCAAGGCATCCTCCAGTAAACAGGCCATAACGGGGGAGCGCTCTATCATGGTTACGCAACATCCCAGGTTTGCCAGTACAAAAGCGTCCCGCCCCAGTCCGGCCGTGGAGTCTATGACATTTGGTGAGTAGCCGGATTTTAATCCTACCGCTTTGGCCAGTGCTTGTTTGCGGCCGCCACCGTGTTGGGCACGATAGGCTATTTCACCACTGGCGTAGTCGATGAAAAGTCTGCTGTTTTTTTGGGTGACATCATGCATTTCCAATTGATAGTCACAGTCCGCATTGGGAACAATAGCAAGCACCAACGGATACGCGCAGGCGGGTTGTTGTGGAAAAGATTGTGAGGTTGATAGCAGTGGTAGATGCAGTTTGTCGGCAATGGCTTGTGCGATGTTGTACAGTGCGGCGTCGGCAGCCCAAACGGCGACGTTCAAGGTGTGGGCTACTTCTGTGTCGGTCATCACACCGGGAAACCGCGGGCCTGAATTTCCTGTTTGGCTTTTAATGCCAGTTGAGCCATGGCCAGTTCGAGTTCCCAGTCGTAAGGGGCGGCTTCGGGCAATGCATCCGGTTGCGGAATTTCGGCCAATTGTTGATGAGCATAAATTCGCGTATGACGGGTTTCTTCGATATTGGGTGTCAGATCGGGCCAGATTTCATGAAATAAATTTTCCGGCCGGGTAATACTCCATTGATCGAGCAGGTGATAATGGTGATTTAATCCCTCGAACATGTCATCGGTACCGCTTTGGCGTTCACCGGTTTCTGGGTTTTTGTGTTCGGTGTAGACGTAGATAATGAGTTTGGGTTGTTTAGCAATGATCGCCGGCGTGGGGTTGGTGCCCGCGGGTATCCAGGAAGTGAACACTACGTCGCAGTCACAGTCTTCCAGACGGGCGTCACTAAATTGATAATTATTGTTATCGAAAAAGGACTCGATTTGATTGGGCTTGTGATTAAAAGTGCGCAAACCTTTAACAGGGATATTCTCTTGGGGTAATTCCCGGGCTAACAAACTGCCGGTAAAGCCGTTACCACAATACAATTCGCACACTTGCGCATGTTTACCGGCATGTTGAATGAAATGCGCCAGTCGTTGCATTTCCTGCCGCATCGCATAATAGTTGGCGACCGTGGGGCCGAATTTAGCCGGGTCCCGGTCCGCGTTGCTGAAAACCAAATAATGTAAAGGCAATCCTTTTATGCGTTCTTCAAAGCTCAGCGAGGTGTTCCACGCGGGATGTTGCTTTTCCTGGAACGCGATAATGCGGTTGAACATATCCTCAGTGAAGGATTCCATTTGGCGCAAGGCTTCAAATTCTTTTTCTATCATGGGTTTTCTGTATTTAGTGTCGCTGATTGCACTCTGTCTTAAAAAGAATGTCTGGTAAACAAAATGTCTTGTCAAAAGAATGCCTGGTTAAAAGGACAGCAATTTTATCATGAAAATCCACCGGTATTGAGGTGATTTTTAGTTTATTATTAGGTTTGTTGCCAATGGAATTGACGAGGATGCGGCTATGGGGCATTTTTCTAAAAACGTATTGAGATTAATGGTGTTAAGTATGGTGATGCTGAGTGGGTGTTTCGAAAAATCCACGGCTACCGATCAAAAAACCGATGCTCGCATTACTTTGCAGCGCGTGTTTCAGGATATAAAGTTTGTTCAACCCGTGGCTTTGTTGTCGGTACCTAACACCAGTAATCAGTGGTGGGTAGTGGAAAAGCAGGGCCGTGTGTTCCGGCTTATGAACGATGGGGGTAAACACAGCAAACAATTGCTCCTTGATATCACTGCACACGTCAATGCCATTCCCAATGAAGCCGGCTTGCTGGGCTTGGCATTTCATCCCCAATTTGACAAAAACAACGAAGTATTTCTCTCCTATACTGCGACCGGGCGAAAGTTAACTTCCACCATCTCACGGTTTAAAGCCACAGCAGAGGGGCACATTACCGCTGACAGTGAGCAAGTATTATTGCAAGTGGAGCAGCCTTATGGGAATCACAATGGCGGGCAAATTGCTTTCGGACCGGATGGGTATTTGTACATCGGCCTGGGCGATGGTGGGTCAGGGGGCGACCCCGAGGGTAACGGGCAGAATACCAAAACGTTATTGGGTGCCATGTTGAGAATCAATGTCGACATTGACGATAGCAACGGACAGCCTTATGTCATTCCCAAGGACAACCCTTTTGCCGGGTCAGACCAGGGACGCGGCGAGGTGTATGCCTGGGGCATGCGAAATCCCTGGCGCTGGAGTTTCGACCGAAAAACCGGCGAACTTTGGGTTGGGGATGTCGGTCAGAATGACTGGGAAGAAATCAATCTGGTCACGCAAGCCGGTAATTACGGTTGGAATTTGAAAGAAGGCACCCATTGTTACGCCGTAGACGATTGTGATACAGGGGACTTGAAAGCTCGGTTAATCGACCCGGTGGCGGAATATTCTCACGATCAAGGTTGTTCGGTGACCGGCGGGTATGTATATCGGGGTACGAACATCCAATCATTGCAAGGCACTTATGTGTTTGGCGATTTCTGCAGCGGCCGGATTTGGGGCTTGTCGCCGACTGGGGAGGCTAACAATGGTTCGCGCAATTTTCAAAAAGAGCTGTTGATGAAGAGTGATTTGAATATAGCTTCTTTTGCCGAAGATAACCAAGGTGAGATTTATGTCATACACTATGACGGAGAAATTTATAAAATAGTGCCCGCGGAAAAATGAAATGTTTCACCCTAGCCCCCATATTCTCCCTCATGACAGGTTGAGTTGGATACAAAATTACCGAAATCTCGCTTGAAACGATTGATCGCAAGGCCTTTTTACACCATTTTAAAAAATCAGGATGTCGAAACGAAAATCTCATAAGCGGCGCTCCTCGCGCCGACGTTCCAGCCGTTGGCTGGGGAAAATGCTCAAATGGCGGAATCTAAAAAAGATTCTGGTTGCAGCAGGCGTTGTGTTGGCGATCAGTGCCGTGTACGTGGTTTATTTAGACTTCCAAATCAGGAGCCAATTCGAAGGTAAGCGCTGGGCGATTCCCGCCAAGGTGTTTGCGCGCCCGCTGGAGTTATATCCGCAGGCTAGATTGAACGCGGACCAGTTTGAAAACGAACTCAACGTGCTGGCCTACCATCGTTCCATGAATCCCGAGCGGCCGGGCAGTTATTTTCGAAATGGGAACAATTTCCGGGTCATCAGCCGGCCGTTCACTTTTTGGGATGGCAGCGAGCCGTCCATTGCCATGCAAGTGAGATTCATCGGTAATACGTTGGAAGACTTATACGACGCCGAAAGTCGCACGCCGTTGCCCATCGTCCGGTTTGATCCGGCCATTATCGGGCGCATCTATCCTACCCATACCGAAGATCGGGTATTGGTCAAACTGGAAGAAGTGCCGCCGTTGTTGGCTAAGGCATTGATTGCCGTTGAGGACCGGGATTTTTACCGTCACCGCGGCGTGTCCTTGCGAGGTATTGCGCGTGCCTTTGTGGCCAATATTCGCGCCGGGTCCACTGTGCAAGGCGGCAGCACGCTGACTCAACAATTGGTGAAAAATTTCTTTTTGAGCAATGAGCGTTCCATATGGCGCAAAGCCAACGAGGCTATCATGGCGTTGTTGTTGGAGTGGCATTACGATAAAAGCGAAATCATGGAAGCCTATATTAACGAAATCTTTTTAGGCCAGGACGGTAAACGCTCCATTCATGGGTTTGGGTTGGCCAGCTATTTTTATTTCGAAAAACCGCTGCAATCATTGCGCACCGACGAAATCGCATTATTAGTGGGTATCGTCAAAGGCCCATCGTATTATTCACCGCGGCGTTCGCCGGAGCGGGCGCTGGAGCGTCGTAATCTGGTGTTGGATTTGCTGGTGGAGCAGGGTGAACTCAACCCGGCGGAAGGCGAGGCCGCCAAAGCGGAGCCTCTGAATGTGGTGGCTCTGGAAAAAAGTAATATCACGTCTTATCCCGCGTTTATGGATCTGGTGCGCCGCCAGTTGCGCCGTGATTATAAAGAGGAAGACCTCAACTCCGAAGGCTTGCAAATATTCACCACACTGGACCCCATCGTTCAGTATGAAAGCGAAAGGGCTTTATCCAAGTGGCTTAACCGCTTGGGTAAATCAAAAGACTTGCCGGATTCGGAGTTGCAAGGCGCCTCGGTGGTGGTCAGCGTGGATGGCGGTGAGGTGCTTTCGGTGGTGGGAGGGCGCAATCCTCAATTTGCGGGTTTTAATCGGGCTTTGGACGCTGTCAGGCCCATCGGTTCGTTGATCAAGCCCGCGGTATATTTAACGGCATTGCAACAATCCGACAAATACACCTTAGTCAGTCCGCTGGATGACGGTCCGCTCACCCTGGAACTGGAAAACGGCGATGAATGGCAGCCGCAGAATTTCGATAAAGAGAATCATGGCATGGTGCCGCTGTATATGGCCTTGTCTCATTCGTATAATTTGTCCACCACCCGTCTGGGATTGGAAGTGGGGTTGCCTGCGATTATAGATACCTTGAATCGATTGGGCGTGGAGAAAGACATTAAACCGTATCCATCGCTGTTATTGGGTTCTCTCGCACTGGCTCCCATCGAGGTGGCGCAGATGTATCACACCTTGGCGGCCGGCGGATTTCGCACCCCGCTGCGGGCGATTCGGGATGTGCTCACGGCCCAGGGCGAGCCCTTGCAACGTTATCCATTGTCGGTAAAAAAAGTGGTGGACAGTGAACCGGTGTATTTGCTCAATGCCGCGCTACGGGAAACCGCGCGCCGCGGAACGGGCCGGGGGGTGTACCAATTTGTACGCCCCGATTTGACGGTGTCCGGCAAAACCGGGACCAGCAACGATTTGCGTGACAGTTGGTTTGCCGGCTATACGGGTGACAAACTGGGCATTGTTTGGGTAGGCATGGATGATAACCGGCCAGCGGCGTTGACCGGTTCCTCGGGTGCGCTCAAAGTGTGGGGGGAGATTTTCCAGTCGATCAATACGACATCGGCGATCGATACGCCGCCGTCGGACGTGGAATTGGTGACCATTGACACAGAAACACAGCTTTTAGCCGGCTCAAGGTGTGACTCTGGGTTACAATTACCTTTTATAAAAGGCACCGCGCCGCTCGAACAGTCGGGGTGCGGCGGCAGTGTTACCGAGCGCGGCCGTGCTGGCTGGTTGGACAGACTGTTTAATCGATGAGAAGCGTAAATCCATTGCAACCTATTTTGACAATATTTAATTCACTCAACAGGTTAAGAGCTTTTTGGGCGGTTTTACCGGCACTGTTGGTGATACATGGCTGCGCCACGGTATCGCCAACGTCATCACCGACAGTGAAAGATGATGGCATTGAAGTGCACGATGAAGGGGTAGATATTGATCCTTTTTACCAAATTCCGGATAAAGATCCTGAAGATCGCGCATCTCGATCCGCGCCGCAAGTCTCCTCAAAAGCCACCAGTGGCACGGTTTTAGCTTTATTATCTCAAGCAAAAGAGCAAGAGAAGTCCGGAAATCCCGAAAAAGCCGCTGCTGTTCTGGAACGCGCGTTGCGCATAGAGCCAAATAATGCCCAATTATGGTATCGCTTGGCGCTTTTACGGCTGCAACAAGGCCAATTGGATTTGGCTAAAAGTTTGGCTGCCAAATCCAGTGCTTTGGCCCAGGGTGACGAAGGTTTGCAAGTCAAAAACCGGACGATTATGGAGCAAGTGGATTTGTTGCAGGGAAGGTGACACATCCACAGCCGAACTCCCTGTAAGGATAAAAAACTTGTCAGTCTACGATGTTGATAAACTTATGCTGGAAGCCCGCAAGCTGGCGGCGCAATTTCGCGTTGCCACCGGCAAACCACTGGGTATAAGCTCGGAAATTGCTGTGCATGATGTGATTCGGCTGATGAATTTAACCCCCGTCGAAACTAACCAGGCCGGTTACGATGCGATAGGCAACGGCTCTCGGCAAGGCAGGCGCATCCAGATCAAAGGCCGCACCATTTCCGAGGACGCCAAATCCAATCAGCGAATCGGCCAAATCAAAATGGAGCAGGAATGGGATTCAGTCATGCTGGTGTTGATGGATGAACAGTATGAGCCGCTGGAAATCTACGAAGCACAGCGGGAGCAGATCCTGGAAGCCGTCGCCAACACCAGTGCCAAGCGGCGCAATCGCGGCGCTTTGTCCGTCGCCAAATTCAAATACATCGGCACGTTGGTGTGGTCGGCCCAATCGCAACAAGTCGGCTAAGCATCCACTTATTGTAAAAATATCGAGGCAATAATCCCGGCGCCATTGCCATCCTGACGATATTGGGCGGCATTTCCTTCACTACTTATAAAAACCACATTTATTCCTGTTCAGCGAGCGCCTATAATCCCTCCTTTGGACTGGATAAAGCCCTGGATTGAATGCCGAATATCTACGATTTGTTGGGTCAGCACGGCCCGTTCGCCGAGCAAGTAACCGATTTTTTACCCCGTGAGCAACAGCAGGAAATGGCGCAAGCTGTGGCGGATGCTTTGCATGGTCATTCCACGTTAGTGGCTGAAGCCGGCACAGGCACCGGCAAAACCTACGCTTATTTGGTGCCCGCTGTTTTGAGTGGGCAAAAAGTCATCATTTCCACCGGCACCAAAAATCTGCAGGATCAGATTTTCACCCGCGATCTTCCCAAGGTGTTATCCGTACTCGGGTTGAATGTGCCGGTGAGCCTATTAAAAGGGCGCAACAACTACTTTTGCCATTACCGTTTCGAGCAAAACCAACTTGAAGGGCGCCTCACGCCTCAGCAACATCACGATATGGGGCTCATTCGCCAGTGGATGAATGTCACCAAAAGTGGCGATGTGTCTGAAATCACCGCCATCCCTGAGGAGGCCGCCTTGTGGCCGTACGTTACTTCCACCGCGGACAATTGTCTCGGTTCGGATTGCCCGTTTCTCAGCGATTGTTTTGTAAACCGGGCACGTCGCGAGGCGCAACAAAGCGACGTGGTGGTGATCAATCATCATTTGTTTTTCGCCGATATGGCGCTGAAAGACGACGGTTTTGGCGAGGTATTGCCGCAAGCCAATGCGTTTATCTTCGATGAAGCGCATCAAATGCTGGAAGTGGCGACACGCTTTTTTGGCGATACGCTGAGCAGCCGGCAAATCCTGGATTTGGCCCGCGACAGTAAAATGGAGCTGTTGCAGGATGCCGCCGATTTGCGCGATGCGTTGGATTTGGCCGATGATTTGGAGCAATCTGCTCGGCAATTCCGCCTCGCTTTGGGAATCAATGAACGCCGCTCGAATTGGGAGTCCGTTGCCGGCAATGCGGACGTGCAAACCGCCTTGTTGACCCTGACCAATGTTGCTACCGATTTTGCCGCCATACTGAAATCCGCCGCAGAGCGCGGCGCGGGCATCGAAAAATGTTTTCAACGTATGCAGCTTCTCAAAGAGCGAATCCGTGGTTTTTGGCAGGAAAAACAGGATAACGACGCACGCATCACGGGTAATCACATCCTCTGGTACGAAACCTTTGCCAAGGGATTTATGTTGCATAAAACGCCCACCGATATCGCGCCTCAGTTTGAAAACTATATGACGGGGCAGAGCGCCGCCTGGATTTTTACCTCCGCTACCTTGACGGTGGGCGGCCGTTTTGATCATTTCACCACTGCGCTGGGGATCGGCGAAGCAAAAACGCATTCCTGGGGCAGCCCGTTCGATTTCAAACATCAGGCGATGTTGTACGTGCCAGCCAATATGCCCGATCCCAACGCACCGACCTATACCCATGCAGTGGTGGATGTGGTAAAACCGCTTATTTCAGCGACCCGCGGCAGAACGTTTATCTTAGTAACCAGTTACAAGGCGTTGAACATTATCGCCAATGCGCTGCGCGGGCATATTCAATATCCGCTGTTGGTGCAAGGCGAAATGCCGCGCACCGAGATTCTGGATCGCTTCCGTTCACTGGGTAACGCGGTATTGCTGGGCACCAGCAGTTTTTGGGAAGGCGTCGATGTTAAAGGCGAGGCGCTTTCCTGTGTGATCATAGACAAATTGCCTTTTTCCGCACCGGATGAGCCGGTGTTGCAGGCCAGGATTGAGCAGGCGCAAAAACAAGGCGACAATCCTTTTATGCAAATCCAGCTGCCGCGCGCCGTAATCACCTTAAAGCAAGGTGTCGGACGACTAATCAGAGATGTTAACGATCAAGGCCTGCTGGCGATTTGCGATCCCAGACTGTACAGTAAATCCTATGGCAGAATTTTCTTGAAAAGCCTGCCAGACATGGAAATCACTCGCGAACTAAGCCGCGTCAACGAATTTTTTGACCCCGTTCATGAAAATATTAGCGCTTGATACTTCTACTGAGGCGTGTTCCGCTGCGCTACTCATCGATTCGCACGTCAGCCAGCGGTATGAGGTTGCGCCCCGTGAGCATGGTGCGCTTATACTGCCAATGATTGAGCAACTGCTGAATGAGGCTGGGATAGACGTCTCGCAGCTGGATGCTTTGGCATTTGGGCGTGGCCCCGGGGCGTTTGTGGGGGTGAGAATTGCCTCGGGCGTGGCACAAGGCATCGCCTTTGCGGCAGATTTGCCGGTGGTACCGGTTTCATCATTAGCGGCTTTGGCGCAAGGCGTGGAATATGCCAACGTCTATGCCGCCATTGATGCTCGCATGGATGAGGTTTATTGGGCCGCATATCACAAGGCCAGTACAGGTGTCGTGGAACTGGTTGGCGATGAAACCGTATGTCCGCCACACGCGGTCATTGCGGCCCCGGGTGATAGCCGTTCACCCTGGTATGGGGTGGGCAGCGGCTGGGGCGTATATGCCGATGAACTGCACAAACAAGTAGGCGTCGTGTGCGATTATGACGCTCACCGATACCCTCAGGCAAAACACATTGCCCGCATCGCCGAGACTCAATTTATTCAAGGTGGTGCAGTGCAAGCGGATCAGGCAATGCCAACGTATTTGCGGAACAATGTTGCTAAGAAGGCGGCAAAAAAAGCGGCAAAAAAATCATCTTCGTGAGACATCCTTAATTTTACATTAAGAGTCCACGGGTAGCCTGCCGCAGGAGTTAATGGCTGCCAGTGACTAAAAAGGGCAACCAAATTTGGTGAACGCGGTCTATAAAACAATACTTTTAGTGTTAGTTCTAATTCGCATGAAAAAATTCGTATTATTCAGTGTGTGGTTAACTGTTTTATCTGCCTGCGGCACCTTGGTGGAAGACAGCCGTTTTGGCAAGCCGGTATCCAAACTGGATGTGCTCAAGGCATTGGCGGTGGCGCAAAAAGGGACTACACCGGACCTCAGTACGAAGAATTTGTCCGATCTGGATTTGAGTTTTCTCAATTTTAAAGCGGCAAATCTATCACAGTCTTACCTGAGAAATACCAATCTGGAACACTCCAATCTGAGACATACCAATCTGGAAGGCGCCAAACTGCAAAATACCCGCTTAGCGGGTGCTAATTTAAGCAATGCCAACCTCAAAGGTGCTAACCTGGAGGGGGCCGATTTAACTGGCGCGGTGCTTGACGGGGCGGATTTGTCCAATGCCAATTTGAGCGGCGCTGTGCTCGACCGCTCTACCATGCGTACCATTAACTTCGCCCACGCGATTCTACGATCCGCCAGCATGCAACGAGTCTATCTGGGCGACAGTAATCTGTCCGATGTGGACATGCGTGACGTCAAGCTGCATAAATCCGATTTGAGCGGGGCGATTTTGCGCCGTACCAATTTCGAAGACACTGACTTGAAAGGCGTGGTATTCAGCCAGGCTGATTTATCCGAGGCAAACTTAACCAAAGCCGATATGCGTTATGTGGACCTGCGGGAAGCGGATTTACACGCGGCTACGTTTACTAAGACCGAACTGGAACAGGCCGATTTGCGCGGCGCCAATATGTTCGGTACCCGCTTTATGCAAGCAAAAATGCAAGGGGTAAAACTGCGTGGCGCCAACATGGACGAAGCCAATTTTTCCGAAGCGGACATGACTCATGCCAGTATATTCGAAGCCAGCGCGGTTCACGCTAAGTTTGACTGGGCCATACTGAATGACGCTGTTATGAAACAGAGTGATTTTTCCAAAAGCAGTTTCAATAATGCGCGAATGCGCAACACCAATTTTTATCGTTCCAAGTTTCAATACTCTTCATTGGTTTCCGTGGATTTGCGGGATGCCGACATGCGGGAGGTGGATTTTGCCCGTGCCAATATTGGTGGTGCGAATTTGGAAGGCGCCAAACTGCATGGGGCAAAAAATATGAATCAAGCCATCGGCTTGGATAAAACCCGTAACCTGGACAAAGCCCATTTGTAACACGCCTCATTGCAGGGCGTGATCCCGCGGATCACTGATTCCCCAGGAGCGTGTTTGGTTATTAAGTAGACAAACCTGGGGAAATCGGGCACACTTGAACCTGCCAAATTTTGGGGGAGGGCGGCACTGGCATAACGCCAAATGCTCGCTATAATGTAAAGTCGCTGTGTACTACATCAGTACCATCAAATAATTCTAGGAATGGATTTCGATGCGAATTGCGGGAATCAACAGTCCGAATTATCACCACAACCAACTGCCAAAAACCCACAACCGCCAATCACCTGGCCAGCCGGCCGAGGGTGATCAATCCCGCGTCGCGCAATCCAATCCTCTACCGGTAGCGGCGGCAGATACCGCTCGCCAATTGCAGGAAATTCCAACAGTCGCAACCCATCAAAAGGGAGCTTTGATGCAACGGACGGCGAACGATTTGAGCAAAATCAGTGGGATTTCCGATGAACGTGTGCGTTTTTACACAGGCAGCGACGCTTCTGCGGAAGCAGTGTGGAACGCTTCTCCCCACGTTGGCTACCGTGGCGGGGATACATCAAGCGCTATCCCGGACAATACCTCACATAAAGCCCGGACCGCGATTGCCGAATACCTGCAAACTCAGTTTCTTGATGAGCGGACGCATTTTGAGCAGGTTCTTGGCGTCGATGAATACGTCTGAAAACCCCTGCCAGCTTCCCGTTTGGGATGGTTAAAGATTACCAACGCAAGCCGAATTTTGCGCTGTAAGAGGAATTCTCCCCGGTTTTGTCCGCTTCGGCCGCGAAATTCACCAATCCCATATTAAAATTCACGCCGAGAAAATATTTGGCCAGCGTATCGCTTTCCGAATCAAATTTGGTGTTGTTGATGCCCACGCCTTCCCCTTCGTAACGGATGGCGCCCAAACCGGCGTACGGCGTCAGCATCAAAAAGCCCTTGGATATAGACAGCTCGAGACCTGCCGTGCTTAAGTCCAAATCGTCCACTCCTGTCATGGAGGTGTAAGAACCCCGCACCGCCAGAGCCGGCGATACGGTGGAGCCTTTTAAAATGGCGTATTTGATTTCACCGCCCATGCTTTTAATATTGCTGTCCGCAACGGTACCCACATAGGCACCGATGTCGATGCCTAGAGGCAATCCTTTGTGTACATGAATTTTGCCGTTGTAAATAGTGTTATGGCCATTATCGGATGTCGCCTGTTTCCAGCCATCCATTTCGTTTTTCATTTTACTGCCGGTAACTTCCAGACCCAGATCGATACCCAGGAGCAGCCCCAGCGGTTCGGCCGGGGTTACGGCCCGATAACTCATGGCTGCGCCCAAGTCTTTGATCAAATCGCCAAATAGCTGTTGAGTTGTCATATTTTCCATGCGGACGTCGTTAGCACCGGCGAGCGCTGTTGTTGAGACAAATAAACACGATAACACACTGAAAAATAAACGTTTCATTAGGCGGCGAAGCTCCATAAACCTTAGTCAATTCTACCAGTATAGTCCTTGAGTGGAGTAGGGGAAGTGAAATTACTCACACTGATGAAAAATTGGAGCGTATTGTACGGATTTTTTCTGGCAGGTATATCGCCAATAGTAAAAAAAATTTAGCGCCGCTGGCTTGAATCCACTAAGCGTATAAAGCTGTCGTAACGAGATTTTTGCACGCCGCCGCTCTCCAGAGCCTGCCGCACGGCGCACCCGGGTTCGCCGTGGTGGCTGCAATCATTAAATTTGCAACTGGGAATCAACGCTTGAAATTCCACAAAACCCTGGGCAATTTGTGCCGGTTCGCAGTGGCCTAAGCCGAATTCTCGGATGCCAGGAGAATCGATAATAGCACCGTGGTCCTCTAGCGGATACAGTGTGCTGACGGTGGTGGTGTGTTTTCCTAATCCTGTGGCATGTGACAGTGCACCGATTCGCACGGATGTGTCAGGCATGATGGCTTTGATAAGTGATGATTTGCCTACACCGGATTGGCCAACGAAAATACTGGTTTTGCGTTCCAGGGCTGCGAACAGTGCTTTTAAGTCTTGCTTTCTTTGCGTGCTGGCGTGAATTACGGCGTAATCCAAGCGTTCGTAAACCTGCAATCGTTGTTGGGTTGCGGACAGTTCATTGTCACTGAGCAAATCCACTTTATTCAACACAATGACTGGGGTAATCCCGGTCAAGGTGGCGGCCACCAAATAACGGTTGATCAAATCTTCGTCGAGGGATGGTTGTGGCGCGACGACTACCAGGATTTGATCGATGTTGGCGGCGATGGCTTTGAGTTGTTTTTGGTATCCGGGGCGGGCCAGTAGCGTATGGCGGGGTTGTAATGCCGTGATGATGCCATCCTGTTCTCCGGTGGATTGCCAGCTTACATAGTCCCCGCAGACTAATTTGGGTAAATTGCGCCGGGTCAGACAAAGATGTAATTTGCCCAACTCATCCTGCACGGAAAAATTCGCGCCGAAGTGCGATACAATCCGCCCGGATTGTTCCGGTCCCAGCTCACTGGCGTTGAGCCGGTTTTCAACCTGCTGATGCTGTTTGTTTTCCCGGTTGCTTCGATCGGAATCGATTTTTTGTTTGCGCCACGCTTGCCGCCGGCTGGTCTTGGTTTTTGTCATTCTATTGTGAGTTACTTCTGCTACTTCCGACCCAGATCTTACTGGTACGGCGCAAATTGTGGGCGTGCTGGGCGGGGCACACTAAATCTAGGCCTCTTGAACAAGGTATCTTTAACGAGGCACTCTACAAGCCCAGCAC
>JAJDNG010000032.1 GCA_022340845.1 Gammaproteobacteria bacterium
TACGGATTTCTCGCATGCAAATTTGACTAAGGCCAAATTTTCCAATGCCAACATGCAGCAATGCGTACTGCATTGTGTAAATGATAAAGGAACCGACTTTAAACATGCCAATTTAATTGACGCCCACTATACTGATGAAGACCTGGCTGCCGCTGAACAATGGGCGCCGCCGGCTTCCACAGTAATCAAGGCGTAGGTTTTAAAAAAAAGGAGATGAAAAATGAATGCCGCAATTGAATTTATGCCCGCGTTAAATGGAATCCCGTACTTTGGATCGACTAAAGTTATTGAATATGATGGCCATAACAGAATCGTTAAAGTCAAAATACACCTCATGGGGAGTGTGCGCGAGGTACAGGCGCGGATCGCGGTGCAACATTCAACTCCCCTGGGAGTCGACGATGAAGTCCTGGTTGCCGGCAGTAATGTAGACGAAATGTTCGTGATAGGGGTGATTTCCTGCCATGCCACCTCAGCCGAACAGGTGCTTAAAGCCACTGGCGGTGCGTATGCCACCTTGTCACATTCAGCTTTCTCGGCGACAGACAAGATTCAGGTGTATTCGCCGCGTAGCGAATTGTTGTTTGAATACGATCCCGCCAAAGAAGAAGCCAAAATTAATGTGAGTAAAGGAAATTTGGAGTTGTGCACACAAGATGGCGATATTCGCCTTAACTCCGCTAACACGGTGCAGATCAAAGGCCATGCCATCGATATGAACAGTAAGAAGTTAACCGCTAAAATAGGCTACGCCAGGCTTGTATTTGATCGACTGGAAACCATCTCCGATACTGTAGTGGAACACGCGAAAAACGTGTATCGAACAGTGGTGGAACTGACTCAGCTGAAAACGGGCAGAATGCGCACCTTGGTGGATGAGACGTATCAATTTAAAGCGAATAAAGCTTTTATGAAGTCGGAAGACGACTTTAAGATCAAAGGGGAGAAGATCTATTTGGGTTGATTACGTTGTCATTCTGAATGCAGGTGAAGAATCTGATAGGGTGAATAAGCGGCATTTTTTACATCCTTCGCAAAAAGACGCTCAGGATGACACTACAATTAACGAACAACGAACAACGAACAACGAACAACGAACAACGAACAACGAACAACCATCAACATGAGGAATCGAATATGGTAGCGATATTTCCAGGGGCAACCACTGCCGGCGGCAGTTGTATGGCCATGCCGGATGTATGCAAAACTCCTATGCCGCCGCCTGTGGGGCAGGTGCCCATACCTTATCCGAACAACGGTATGCTCAATCAAGCGACAAACGCTTCAACTAAAGTGAAATTCTTCGGTAAAGAAGTCGTGACCTTGAAATCGAAAATACCCACGTCCATGGGGGATGAGGCCGGAACTTTAGGCGGTTTAATATCCGGAAAGAATATGGATGAAGTGGACCCGAAAAAAGGCAGTGCCAAAGTTAAGATAGAGAAACAGCCTTGTATTCACCTAACCTCGATGACCGGCCATAACGGTACCAACGCCAATTCACCTTCAGGGACAGTGATGGCGACAGGACAATCTAAAGTAATTGTGGCGCCGTAGCCGGGTGGCAAACCCGATTTATTGAAAAAACCGTGTGAACGTATCGACGGCTTCCCGAGGCGTGCGATAGCTGTTGACTTTGGCTTTGGTGTCCTCGTAGCCTAACGCCATGCCGCAAATAAGAATACTGTCCGCAGGGTAGCCTAAAAACTGTTTTACGATAGCAGGATACTCTGCCAATGCTGCCTGTGGGCATACAGCCAAACCTTCTTCTACAGCCGCCAGCATGAGGGATTGTAAAAACATGCCATAGTCCATGAATGACCCGGTCTGCATGCCCGCGTCCATGAAGAAAAACAGCGCCACAGGCGCGTCAAAAGCCCGGTAATTGGCCGCCCATTGATCCAGTTGTTTTTGCTTGTCTTCTCGGCCTATCCCGAGTGTGGAATACAACTGTAAGCCGGTGGCTTTGCGGCGGCTTTTGTAGGGTTCTTTCCACTTTGTGGGATAGTATTGATAGTCCATTTCCTTCTGTATCCCGCTGCGAAAAGCGTTTTCGAGTTGTTGCTGCAATTTCTGTTTTTCAATGCCACTGACTACGGCCACTTGCCAGGGCTGGGAATTCACCCCCGAAGGGGCGTGCCTGGCGGCTTCGAGAATTTTTACTATGGCTTCCCGAGATACAGATTTATCCAAAAACGCCCGGGTGGACTTGCGAATTATCAATGCTTCTTTTACGTGCATGTTGAATTTCCTCTTAGGCGTGCGATATGTTGTGGTGATGCCAAGGGTTACGCCCTCTGTCAGTTGTTGTGTCATTACATTTGAGATACTACTGAGATAGCGAGACACCCGTATGTCTTACATTTTTCTGCTACACTCAATCGTAACCAAATATTTATTACAGGATATATGTTTTATGTATGGAAACTCCTCGTCTATTTATGATAACTGAATCTATGAGCGTATTAAAACTTTACTTGTGAAGGAGTCAAAATGAACGGTATTACATTCTGCAATCGTTTGTTAGCGGTTATTTTGTGTTGTTGGGTGAGTGTGGCCGCCGCCGAGGATGAGCGATTTAAACCCTTTGTTTTAGCGTCTAACGAGCCTGGGGACCTGGGAGAAACCATCACGGCGACTAAAAGCAAATTGGAGTCAGCCGGTTTTTCCATTGCCGGCGAATACACCCCGTATGACGGAGCGCATATCATCGTCGTGACCAATGCGGAATTGAAAAAAGCGGCCGCCAGCCATAGCCGTGGGGGATATATCGCCGCACAGCGGGTCGCGCTGACCGACATTAACGATAAAATACAAGTCTCTTATACCTATCCTTATTACATGGCCAAAATGTATCGAATCGAGTCTGACTTGAAAGACGTGAACGATAAACTCAAGCAGGCATTGGGATTTGTTGAGTTCTTCGGGCCCGATAAAGGCGTCAAAGAAAAACAACTGGGCAAATACCGCTACATGTTTGGCATGGAGCGATTCGATGACCCCTATGAGCTGGCCACGCATGAAAGCCACGAAAAGGCGCTGGAGACAGTGGAGAAAAATCTGGCGGCGAATATCAGTGGTGTCTCCAAGATCTATCGGATTGATATACCCGGCACGCAACAAGTATTATTTGGGGTGGGATTTAAAGGCGGCACGGAAGACGATAAAGATCAGGATGACAAATACATCATGAGTGAAATCGATTTTAAAGACCTGCGATCCACTGCACATTTGCCCTATGAGCTTTTAGTCAATGGCAAAGAAGTTGAAGCACTGCACGCCCGCTTTCGTATCGCCATCAACTTCCCGGACCTCAGTATGATGGGCAGTAACAGTTTTATGAATATAATGTCAACGCCAAAAGCGCTGTACAAGGCACTAACGGCGGTTGCCGGAGGTGAGGGGTAAAATACATCAATAGTGAAGTCTGTTATTATTACGTAGTTATACTGCAAGGATTGTTCATCAACCGGCCGGCTGGCGAAAACGCTTCAGCAGCAATGCGCTGCCCAGTAGCGCCGCCAGCGCAAAGCCGGCACCGGTCAGAAACGTCATTTTGGAGCCGGATATATCCCACAATAAGCCGGCGATGACGCTGGCTAACAATATGGCGATGCCGGTGGCAAAACTGAAAATGCCAAACGCGCTACCCCTGAGGTTTTCCGTGCAAGAGTCCGCTACAAAAGCGGCAAACAATCCCTGGGTCAGTGCCAAATGCAAACCCCAAAGCGCCGCGCCAATGGTCGCATGGAACACCGAGGTACTGAATGCCAGGACAAGGTGCGTAATTACCAATACACCCAAACCCAGCAACAGTAAACCTGATCGTCCCCAGTGGTCGGACAATACCCCCACGGGGTAAGCGCCCAATGCGAAAGTGAGGCTCATGATGATTAGTATTGCAGGCACAAAATGCGCTTGCACACCGAGTTCCTCTGCGCGCAACAGCAAAAATGCTTCACTAAAGCGAGACAAGGTAAACACCATGCCTACGGTCAACACCAGCCAAAAAGCTGGGCTGAGCTTCCTGATGTCCTTTATTTGAAACGGCGTCTTAGCGATGGAATGAACCTGTTGAGGTTCTTTGACAAACCAAAGAATAATGGCCACTGAGATAAATCCCGGAACCGCCGCCAGCCAGAATACTGCGCGAAAATTATCGTTACTCAGCCACATAATCATGACAGCAAGCAAAGGCCCCACTACCGCGCCAATGGAATCCAAAGACTGACGTAACCCATAGGCTGCTCCGCGTATGCTGTGCGGTGCAAGATCGGCAATGAGCGCATCCCTGGGCGCGCCGCGTATGCCTTTGCCAATGCGGTCCAATGAACGTGCCGTTAGCACTATTGCGGCGCTACTCGCCAGGGCGAACAACGGCTTGGACAGCGTTCCCAATAAATAGCCAGCAAGCACCAGTGGCTTTCGGCTTTTCAGATAATCACTCAACACGCCGGAAAATAAGCGCACTATTAGTGCTAACGATTCGCCAATACCTTCGATGATGCCCACCGTTAGTGCACTGGCGCCTAGAACGCTGACCAAGAACACCGGCAATAGGCCGTGAATCATTTCCGATGAGATGTCCATGAACAAGCTGACGAATCCCAGCGCCCACACGCCGCGGGGAATTGTTTCATGTCGTTGCTGCCGGTTCATTGCCAAATCGTAGACTCAAATGAATCGAGAATTAGAAGAAAGTTCACGGAAATACCTACAGTATAGAATAATGCGATGGGAAATATCGCTACAGGATATGAGTACCACGCCAACAAGTGGCGGGAATTTTGCACAATTCATATGGTCTACAAAAATAATATTTGTGTATTTTGAAAAAATAACCTATTTTGTCATATTAGTGACATCTTTATTTGCCGTAATTGACGCTAACGAATTAAACCAAGGCGGTGCATATGAGTAGAGCGAGCGGTAAGCAGCAAAAAGCGTATGTTCTAGATACCAATGTATTAATCCATGATCCCACTTCCATTCTAAATTTCGAAGAACACCAAGTCATTATTCCCATCACCGTACTCGAAGAACTCGACCAGTTAAAATCCAGCAAACACGCCTTCGCCGCCGATTGTCGTTCAGCCATACGTAAGATCGATGAAGTCATCGGGGATGCGTCACCGGAAGCCATATCCACAGGGGTAGCCATTCACCGTAGCCATGATATGCCGCCCAGTGGCAGCTTGTCCGTACTGATGACCTCGCAAACAAAAAATGACAACAATTCCCGGTTGCCTAATGATTTAAACGACAACAAAATTATCAATCGGCTGATAGAGTTGCAGGAAGAATGCAAAGACACCAATGTCATCTTAGTGACCAAAGACATCAACATGCGATTAAAAGCGCGAAGTTGCGGTTTGGAATCGGAAGACTATCACAACGATCAACTGGTGTCGGATATCAAGCAGTTGACCAAGGGTTATATTCATATCCCGGGTTCGCTTTGGGATGTGGTCGATAACGTGAACAGCACTCGGCTGGACAACAAGACTTACCACGTCATCGCACGGCAGGCGCTGGATTTCGATGTGTACACCAACGAATTTATTGTAGATGAAGCGGGGTTTGTCGGCCGTTTCAAGCAGGTCGATGGCGATACTATCTCCATGGTGGATTTAAACCGCCATGGTTTAATGGAATGTCAGGCATGGGGATTGAAACCCCGCAACCTGCATCAAGCGTTGGCGCTCAACCTGCTGCTGGACCCGGAAGTTCACTTGGTGACGCTCACCGGTGCGGCCGGTTCGGGAAAAACCATATTGGCATTGGCGGCCGCCTTGGAAATGACGGTAGAGAACAAGCTGTATAATAAAATCATCGTTACTCGCAGCACGCCACCGTTGGCGGAAGAGCATGGTTTTCTGCCGGGCACCGAAGAAGAGAAAATGGACCCGTGGCTTGGCGCCATCAGCGATAATATCGAAGCCTTGCACGGCAACGATGAACGTCCCCAAGACAGTATCGCCTACGTAAAGAACAAAGCCAATATCCAGTTAAAAGCCATGAATTATATTCGCGGCCGCAGTTTCCAAAAGAGCCTGATTATTATCGATGAATGCCAGAACCTAACGCCTTATCAGATGAAAGCCATCCTCACCCGCGCCGGTGAAGGCAGTAAAGTTATTTGCCTGGGCAATCTGGCGCAAATCGACACACCGTATCTTAACCCCATCAGCTCCGGCCTGACCTATATGACCGAACGCTTTAAGAGTTTTGCCCACGGCGGTAGTGTGCAACTGAACGGCGTACCGCGTTCGGTGCTCGCGGAATTTGCGGAATCGAATTTATAAGATAGCAAGCACATCAACCAGGGTGCAAAAAAGCGAGTATCAGTGCGAAATCGCTGGGATGTAGAGATCCTATTGATGTGGTTGTTATCTAAAAATTCCTAGTACAATCAGCCCGATTGTAATTACGCAGGACGCGAACAAGCGGCTTAGCCGGTTATCGGTTTCTTTAAACACCCAAATAGACAGCACGGTAGCTAATACAATACCTGCGTTGGTGTAGGCAACCACATAGGCGGCCGGTAGCTGCAGCATAGCCCGTACAACTAACGCATAAGCCGTACCGATAAAGCATCCGCCTATGAGGATATAAACCAGTTTAGGCCGGTGATGCGGTGTCATGGATTTCAGTTCCCGGTATTGCGATATAGTGAGAGCAAGAAACGAGGCCAAATAGCCCACCGTAATAAATCCAAGCTGGGAGCCAAAGGTCGGTAAGTAAACGACTGCGGTTTTATCGCTCAGCGAATAAACACTGGTTGCCAATGCCGCGACTATTGCCCAGGGTATTGCATGTCGTGTGTCCCCGTGTCGCGAACTCGCCGCCAATATCCATAAGCCAATGGCGTTGATGCCGATACCCACTGCGGCGCCCATGGATATACCTTGGTTGAACAATAACAAGGTCCAAATCGCAATTAAGACCGGAGAGCTGCGCGCCACAGGATATACCAGTGCGACGGGCGCGAAGTGATAAGCTTTACGCAAGGCCGAAAAATAAAGCGCGTTTGCGGCCGCGCTTATCAGCATTGCGATAACCAATTCCGTATTCCAGCGGCTATCAGCGATGAGGTGCCAAAGAGACCAAGGACCCAGTAATACCAAATGCGCTAACAGCCCCCACCACAAGTAATTGCAGCGAGTATCCACATGTCTTGCCAATAAATTCCAAGATACATGCATCAATACGGACAAAGCTATGGCAACAAACGCACCGTTCATCAAATATTACAGGGTAATGGTGTAACCGTCGCAACCGGGTATCAGGTTGGTGGGCAATGCTGCGGCGTTGGTGTGCAACCACAAGTCCAGGTCATGACTAATGTGTGTCATGATGGTTTTACCCGCGCCAATGCGATAGTGCAGTGACAAAGTGTCATTGAGATTATTGTGATTTTTGCTTTGTATGTGGGGTGGGAAACTGGTATCAATCACAACCGCGTCCAGAGGTTTCTCACCGAGTATGGCTTCGACGCGCGGAGGTAACTCTTTGGTATCCACTAAATAGGCCATTTTTTGCGACTGATTTTCGAACAAATAGCCTAAAGTGGGTTTGGGGTGAATCAACGGCAGCGGCGTTACGGTGACATTGCCTAATTCAATGACTTTGAATTTTCGTTGTACTTGAAAATCGAGAATACCGGAATGTTTGTATAGGTCAGCACATCCATTGCTGTCCAGCGGACAGTACACGGGGATCTTATCACCTATTCCCCAGCGTAAATGAAACAGGCCTTGTACATGATCTGGGTGGAAGTGCGTTAAAAAGATACCGTCCAACGTTCCTGCCGGAAACCGCTCGGTGATATCCATCAAGCCGGCATCAATGAGATAGCGTTTATTGTCAGTTTCAACCAAGGCGCTTGCCGGGCGGCGTCGATACACCGGGTTTTCCCTAGCTCTTGCGCAACATTCACAATGACAACCGTACAAAGGCATGCCGGCCGCATTACCCGTACCCAGGAGTGTCAGGCGCATCTTTCCTGAGCAGTATTCAAAATGATTTGCACCAAGCGATCCCCGGCGCTTTCCAATGCGTCGTTATTATTGATCAATTGCAGTTGCGGATGATGAATATTACCCTCGAATCTAATCGCCTGCGCGATACGCCGCGACACTTGCAAGACGGATTCCCTGCCGCGAGCGAATAATCGTGCGGCGAGAATTTCCGGATCAACACAGATAAGTATTGGCACGAGGTTCTGGTATTTTTGGGTGGCTTGCTGGAGATATTCTCGCGAGCCGTTGACCACGACATGGATGCCATCGGTAAGCCAGTCATCTATTTTGTTGGGAATGGCGTAGTAAGTGTCGTGGCTGTACCAACTCATGGCGAATTCCCCCAGGCTTTGCCGCTTAAGGAATTCCTGGGTGCTTATTGCCAGGTGATTTTCACCACCGGCGTCCGCCGCACGAGTGATCGTTCGCTGGGCGAACACGACGGGCGCATCTGCAGGGATCTTTTGCCGCACGTAGTCGATCAAGCTGTCCTTGCCCGCACCGGACGCGCCAATGATATAAAAGAGTTTAGCCATGGTTGTCCTTATCCATTATTATACTTAGCCATTATTATACTTAGCCATAGTTCTGCTTAGCCATGGTCGTATGCTACACGATAGATCGGTATACCTTTGCTCCAGACATCGGTGACTTGAGGCAGTGCGCCAGGAGTCCCTATCGCAATCAAATCAGCACGGTTGCCTACTGCAATTTCTCCTCGATCTTCAAGACGAGCCGCCTTCGCGGGATTGCGTGTAACCAGTCTAACTGCAGCAGGGAGATCCAAATGAGTCAGCTCCACGATGCGGAACACGGCTACAATGAGTGATGCCGGTGCGTAATCTGCGCACAAGCAATCGGCGAGTCCTTCGTGAATGGCTTCTATCGCTTTCATCGAACCGGACTGGCTTTTGCCGCGCAATATATTGGGGGCGCCGAAGATAGTCGACATACTGGCAGCTTTAGCGGCCTGCGCGGCTTCCATGGACACGGGAAACTCGGAGATATCTGCGCCTATGCCCACCATAGTCTCAACCCGCTCGGCGGAATCATCGTCATGACTGGCCACTGAAATACCGGCCGCATGAGCCGCCTCGGCAAGCTCTGTCATGCGTTCGAAGGCGCCCGATGCGGCTTCCAGTTTTCGCTCGATAATAATATCCAACTCATCCGCCGTTTTTTTATAAGTCCGGGAAAGGTAATCTCGATAAGCCGCCATGTCTTTGAACTGCCCCTGACCCGGGGTGTGATCCATCATCGAAATCAAGTGCATGGATTTATCGGCCAGTAACTGTTTAAGAATGGGTAAACCAGTGGCGTCGGTAATTTCATAGCGGCAATGCACCCGATTGTCGACCAGTGCATGCGGGCGCCAGTCATCAACAGCGCGCGCTACGGCGGCGGCGAACTCATTATTGCGCACCCCTAACTCCTCATGGGCGAAGGACAGGGCATGGTAAACGGTGGTGATGCCCGCAGCGGCGTTTCGCTTGTCCGCCTGGGCACAAGCAAAGTCCAGGGGGAAATGGACATTAGGCCGGGGTTCCACCTCTTTTTCCAGGGCGTCACAATGTAAGTCGATCATACCGGGAATGAGAGTTTTGCCGCGCAGGTTGATAGTGTTTGTATTGTTAACGGCTTCAGGATTGATGGCGGTAATCTTGCCTTCCTCGACCAACAATGAACCGTCTTCGATTATACTGTCAGCAAGCACAATGCGTGCATTGGTTAAATAAGTTGTAATATGATTCCTCATCAGGCAGTCTCCTCAAGCGCGTATTCTTCAGCAGGCGGTGGTTCCAGAGTGACAACGTTGTTAGCAACTCGATCAACCAATTCTTTTTGGTGAAAAATGGCTAACATGGCCACCCCTTCGGTTTTCAGTTTTTCAATTAAACGAATCACTCGTTCCATTGTGTATTGATCAAGGCTGGCCGTCGGTTCATCGAGCAGTAGCAGCCGGGGGCGCGATACCAGGCCCCTGGCAAGATTGACACGTTGTTTTTCCCCACCGGAGAAGGTGGAGGGCGATATGCCCCACAATCGCTGCGGCAGATTCATGGCTGCTAACATCTCACGCGCTTGATATTGTGCGTCGGTTTTGGATATACCTTTATGCAGCAAGGGTTGGGCGACTACGTCTTCTGTGGCTTGTCGTGGTAAAGCATGCAGAAACTGGGTGACATAACCAATTTCCATCCGCCTCAATGCGAGCATGCGATGTTCATCAGCCTGGGCGAGGTCGATCTCATGACCGGCTTGGGTTCGATACAATATACGTCCGCTGCCGGGTAAATAGGTTCGATAGATTCCTTTGAGTACGGTGGTCTTACCGGCGCCCGTAGGGCCAATCAATGCAGTCAGTTGCCCGCTATAAACGCTTAAGCTGACATTATGCGATGAGGGAATCCGTTTGCCTTGCTCGTGTAGCGTAAATTGTTTGGAAAAATTCTCCACTCGCAGTACCGGTGCTTCAGACATTATATTTTCCATACTATCGGTAAAAAGGTTTTGTTCGCGTTGTTCATAAATAGAACCTGCTATAACGCCGAGGCCACGAGACGCTGCGTATACGCGTGTTGTGGATCTTCCAGGATTTGATCGGTTAAACCGGACTCGATTACCCGGCCGTATTTCATCACCAGTGTGCGGCCCGTGAGTAACCGGATTACGCCCAGATCATGGGTCACCACTATCATGGCGGTACCCATTTCCTGTTGAATTTCCAGAATCAAATCAAGAATGGCGGCCTGCACGGAAAGGTCGAGGCCAGTGGATACTTCGTCCAGGAATAACAGCGGCGGATTGGTGGACAACGCCTTGGCGATTTGCACTCGCTGTTGCATACCCCCGGAAAAAGTTTTTGGCAGTTCATCCATGCGTTCAGGCAAGACCTCGGTGCGGGACAGCAACCGGGTGGCTTGGTGGCGGATACGGGCATAGTTATCCATATCCGACATCAACAAGCGCTCTGCAATATTGCCCCCGGCGCTGATATCAAAATTAAGCCCAAGGTGAGGATTTTGATACACCATGCCAAAGCGGTGATTGGCTAGTCGCCGTTGCTGTGCGGCATTGAGCGCAAATAAATCATACCGTTTATCGTCATCGAAGAAGGTGGCCTGGCCGGCAGTGGGTGGTTCATCAAAATACAGGCATTTCACGGCTGTTGATTTCCCCGAACCGGATTCGCCCATAATGCCGAGAATCTCGCCTTTATAGAGATCGAATGAGACATCGTGGGCGGCAACGATACTGCCACACCGGAAACAGAGGTTGGTGTTATGCTGTGGTCCGGTTAATTCGTAGCAGCTCGGACAACCTTGACCGTACACTTTCGACAGCTTGGCGACTTCCAGAACTTTATCCATTCGCGACTTCCTTGTTTTTCACGTCTGGATTTGTATCTGAGTCTGAGCTCAGCGATGCGCCGCCACACATAATGGTATTACACCAATCGGTATCCGAGCATTGAAAGACTTTCTCGCCGGTGCTCGAGTCAATAAACTCATCCAGAAAACTGCTGTTGCAACCGCAACGCTGACACGCACGGCGATGGCCCGCCTCATTGGTAAAGTCTTCCACCCTAAACGGTACATCCTCGAACGCCAGCGGTTCGGCCTTGGTGTAAGGCGGTACGGCGTAAATCTTTTTCTCTCGCCCAGCGCCCAACAGGATGAGTGCTTTGGAGTGATTCAGTTTGGGCACGTCCCAGCGCGGAATGGGGGAGGGATCGATGACGTAGTGATCATTAATACGAGTTGGATAACGGTGCGAAATGGTAATCTCATCAAATTTGACAATATCTTCATACAATTTCACCAGTAGTCGAGAATAGTCCGCCTCACCATGCATGAGTTTGCGTTTGTTTTCCGACGGCTCGACAATCACTAGCGGATCGGGATAAGGCACTTGCAGCACGATGAGTTGGTCTTCGCGCAAGGGTCTTTCCGGAATCCGGTGGCGCGACTGAAGTAAATCGGCAGCTTCCGTACGGGTAGTAGTGTGTATGCCTTCGCAAGTCATTTCGATAAAATTTCTTAAGCTAACGGCATTCACCGAATCGTCCGATCCCTGGTCTATAACCTTAAGAGTTTCTCCTTTGCCAAGCAGAGAGAGCGTCAATTGCAGTCCTCCGGTTCCAAAACCACGACCCATGGGCATCTCGCGGCTGGAATAAGGCACTTGATAACCGGGGATGGCCACCGCCTTCAGTACGCTGCGGCGGACTTCTTTTTTGGCGTGCTCGTCGAGAAATCCAAAAGGGTGGGCGGCGCTCATGATTCGGGTTCCTTGATCTTCTGTTTTTGTTGAGTGGCCCGCAGGCGATCCATGTCGGACTGAAAGGTGACGTAATGCGGCATTTTGTAGTGGGTGCAAAATCCCATGGAATCGATTCCGTCTATGTGCAGCAGTACAAACTCCGGATCTTCCGACGGATTGCGCGGACCATCTTGCATGCCTTTTTGTAAAGCGCGGTCGAGAATCGCCATGCTGATCGCTTTGATTTCGTTATGACCAAAACAGGCGCCATAGCCTAGGGTGAATGTTGATTTAACGGTACTTTTTCCACCAGACTCAGTCGCTCCTGCGACACTAGAACTTCCCTGTTCATCGGTCGCTCCTGCGCATCCCTGCGCCCGCGACACTCGAGCATCCTGCTCATCGTACATGGCGACGACTTCGCATTCGGTGATTTCCA
>JAJDNG010000034.1 GCA_022340845.1 Gammaproteobacteria bacterium
AACGACGCCCTCAACGTGGAGTTGAGCTGGGCGCCTCTGTTCTTCGCCGATCCCTACGGCACCATCAGCGATCACTTCAGCCCTACCGTTAGCCACTATGCATTGGTGAACGGCGAAGGTGGCGTGGTCAATGGTCCTGGAGCGGCTGACTTCGGCGGCGCTGACGGTTCTTCTTTCGACGAAACCAATAACAACGAATATATTGGCGGCGGTGCAGTAGGTGATCATCGCCATAACGTCGCAGTCAACGGTCGTTTTAACAAGTTCTTTTATATCGCCGGTATTTCTGGCGTGGCCGGAAGTACTACGGGCGAGAAAAACGCCGTAATCAACGGTCGCCTGGGTTACGACATCACCGACACCATTATGGTAGGTGTGTTGGCCGTGTCCGGTACCACCACTGTGGGTGATGAAGCTATAGGTACCGCAGACACATCCTTCACCCGTATGGGAGTGGATTTTATGGGTGACTTCGGCCAGGCTCGCGTACAAGCCGGTTACATTACCGCCAAAGATGATCAAGTCAGCTACGACACCGGCAACAACACCTGGGTGGACAATGGCAGCACTACCGACAGCGTTCTGTCCGTGCAAGGCATGTACACCTTCAAAACCGATAAAGGCTCGCCTACCTGGGTTCCCGTGGCTCGCTTAGAAAGTTACACCAAGAACGACGGCGACGACAAATACTCCGACCTGGTTTTAGGTGTGAGCTACTACCTGAAGGAAAACGTCAAAGGCATGTTGGAATACAAAGCCGACACAACTACGCCCGATGGTGTTGACAAAGAAAACCGTGCAACTTTACAGATTGCTATCGGTCTGTAAGTTGTAGCGATTTTGGCTAACAAGTTAGAGCAGAGGCGCGTGCGCCTCTGCTCTGTTTTAAGAGCCTGATAAAAACCGCGCTGTAACAGTTATCATCGCACGCAAAGTACGAAATCCGTTGTGGTAATCTCAATATCAGTATATTCGCCAGTCTTACGTGGAGGTATGTGATGTCCAAATATGAACTTGAATCTCCTACTAACAGAATTCCATCCATAATGAAAAGCCGCCATAGATTTATGTTGAGCGCAATTTTATCTCCCGTGATGCTTTCCACGATGTTCATCGCGTCGCCAGTGTGCGCCGAAGGCATCAATAAAATCGAACTCATCGCCAGTACCTGTTTTACCTGCCATGGAGTAAACGGCGTCGGCTCCGGCAAGATCCCCGAACTTCAGGATTTAAAAAAGAGCGATATCACCGAGAGCCTGCTGGGTTTCGCCTCCGGCGATGAAAAATCCACCATCATGGGGCGCCACGCCAAGGCCTATAGCAAAGAAGAAATCAATCAATTGGCGGAATATTTCGTCAAGCTGAACAAGTGAGGTGCCGAATGAGTAAATTCAATCGTCGAGATTTTCTAAAAGTAATAGGCGCCGGCGGCATCGCGGCAGGTGCCGGTTCCTTATGGTTGCCGCTAAACGCACAAGCCAAGACCGGCGGACGCGTGGTGGTAATTGGTGGCGGTTTCGGCGGCGCCACTTGCGCTAATTACATTCGCCGTTTCGACCCCAGTGTGGAAGTCACCCTGATCGAGCCGAAAAAAGAATTCATTACATGTCCGTTCAGCAACACCGTGTTAGCAGGCATCTATAACATGGACTACATCACCCAAAACTATGAAGGTTTGGAAAAAAACCGCGGTGTCAAAATGGTACATGATACAGTGAAGTCCATAGACCCGGCCGGGAAAAAAGTCACCCTGAAAGGCGGTAGTTCTTTGACCTATGACCGCCTAGTAGTGTCGCCGGGTATCAGCTTTCGCTGGGATACCATCGAAGGCGCCTCGGAGGCAACTGCCAAGGTGATGCCGCATGCCTGGAAAGCAGGCGAACAAACCACATTGTTGCAAAAACAACTGCAGGCCATGAAAGACGGCGGCACCTTCATTATCGCCGTTCCACAAAAGCCATTCCGTGCGCCGCCCGCCCCTTACGAGCGCGCCAGTTTGGTGGCTTATTATTTATCGAAAAATAAACCCAAATCCAAAGTATTAGTGATCGACTCAGGCGACAGTAACGAAGAATTGCCAGTGTTCAAAGCGGCCTGGGAGGAGTTGTATCCCAAGATGATCGAATGGGTGAAAGGCTCCGAGCAAGGCGAAATCCACAAAGCCGATGCCAAAGCCATGACCTTAACGGGTCGCTCCGGTGCCTCTTATAAAGGCGATGTCATCAATTTGATTCCAACGCAAAAAGCCGGCGACATCGCCCAGTCTTCCGGGCTGGCGGGTAAAGATGGTTGGTGTGCAGTGGATCCGGAGACCTTCGAATCCAAAGTGCACAAGAACGTGCATGTCATCGGGGATGCTTGCATTGCCGGGGACATGCCTAAAACCGGGCACTCCGCCAGCAGCCAGGGCAAGATTTGCGCCGCGGCGGTGGTCAGTGCGCTGCGCGGTGAGAAAATGCCCAGCGACTTCACCTACACGGAAAGCATTTACAGCTTGCTGGAACCCGCATACGCTATTTCCTCCGCGGGAGTTTACCGGCTTAAATCGGGCCGCATTACGCGTGTATCCGGCGGAGTTAGCGATGTAGACGCTTCCAAAAAGACCCGCGTCAAGGAATCCAAATTCGCCAGAGGCTGGTATAAAGGCATAACCACCGACGCCTTCGCGAAAAGTTAAACATCCTCGAAAAGTAAAACAACGCACGGCATGATTTGCCAGCCGGGTGGGGCAAGGATGCCCCTGCATGGTAAGTCCGATTTAACCGTAGACACTGGAGTTGCATCATGATTAACAAGAAATGGATCATCGGCGGCACATCCGTTGGGATATTGCTGTTGGTGTTCGCGCTAGGCATCGTATTCACGGGTGGATTCAATATGGCGCTGGCCTGGACCAACACCGAGTCTTTTTGTACTTCCTGCCATGAAATGCAGAGAAACTTCAATGAGTACAAAGAGACAGTCCACAACAGCAACCGCACCGGTGTGCGGGCGACTTGTCCCGATTGCCACGTGCCCCATGATTTCGGTCCCAAAATGGTGGCTAAGATCATCGCGGCCAAAGACATCTGGCACCATTTAGTGGGTACCATTGACACCAAAGAAAAATACGACGAGCACCGTTTGAGCATGGCAGAGCGCGTCTGGGAAAAAATGGAAGCTACCGACTCGCGTGAATGCCGCCGTTGTCACGTAGTGGACTCCATGGCTTTCGACGAACAACAAGGCCGTGCCGCGCGCAAACACGAATCCATGAAAGAAAGTGGTAAAACCTGTATCAAATGCCACAAAGGCGTTGCCCATGAACTACCGCCGGATTACGAAGAAGGCGAAGACGACGTCTAGTTCAAATCACTGTTAGACTACTCGCTTCCGCGCACTCGCGGCGCAAACTCTATTCTTTCGGAAACAAGTCGTCATACGCTATGCCCTGGTGCGATTCAGCCATCCAAGTGGCGACAGTTTCGCGCCAGGTCATAATGTTGAGTCTGCTTGTGCGCTGCTGCAACTTCGCCACTGGATTATGCTTCAATGAAAACGAAGCAGGCCTGATCCTCGGCGGATTGCAAAATAGAAGCGCCGGCTATCGT
>JAJDNG010000109.1 GCA_022340845.1 Gammaproteobacteria bacterium
TATAATTACCGCAACAATCGGCATATGCATGCGAATTCAATTGTTGAAAAGAAACAATAAAAAGCCAAAGTCTATAATTGATGCATAATTATGCGTATAAACTCGCTGATTTTTTTCTGGTTGGGATCTGTTGTTGTTTTATCTGTGTCCAATGTGCGCAGGCCGAGGAGATTCGAATCGCCTTGAAAGCCAATCGCGGCAGTGCAATCAGTGTTAGCCAATGGCAGCCAACAGCGGATTATTTAAGTCGCCAACTGCCAGGATATCAATTCGTCATTGTGCCGTTTGAAATAAACAGTACCTTAAATCAGGCGGTCTCACGCGGTGAATTCGATTTCGTGTTTACTGATTCCGCGGACTACGTGGAGCTAAATAAACGCTACGGCGTAACCGCGATTGCCACATTGATAAACAAGGGAGAAGGCAATGGTACCGCATACACTCAATTTGGATCAGTCATTTTTACCCGCGCCAATCGCAGCGACATATCCTCGTTTAAGGACCTTGATGGAAAAACCTTCATGGCCGTTGATGAAATGGGATTCGGTGGCTGGCGAATTGCCTGGCGGGAACTGCTGGCCCACGGTATCGATCCGTACCGCGATTTTAAATTGCTGAGTTTCGCCGGCGGTATTCAGCAAAGCGTCGTGTTCGCGGTACGCGACGGCGATGTGGACGCGGGGTGTGTACGCACCGATGTGCTCGAACGCATGGCCAACCGGGGAGAGATTCAGATGCAAGCGTTTAAAGTGCTGCGACCCGGAAACGCCAAGGAAATTGAGTTTGTTCACAGTACCCGTTTATATCCTGAATGGCCGTTCGCCAGGTTGAGTCATACATCCGAGGCCTTTGCGGATCAAGTGGCCGCTGCATTGCTGAGGTTACCGGCCAATAGCGCCGCGGCTGCAGCCGCTGACTACATTGGCTGGAGCAAGCCGCAGAATTATCAAGCGGTGGATGAGTTATTGCAGAATTTGGCTATAGGCCCTTACGAGACATCGTTATACGCTAAATGGAAACAACTGCTGAAAAACTATTGGGAGTACTATTTTATTGCAATAGTGCTGTTTGTGGCGGCTATTTTAATGGCGCTTATAGTATCACTGCTCAATCGTCGCCTGACGGCAGCAAAAAAGGCATTGGAGAAAGAGAATCAACAACGAAAGCAAGCGCAACAGCAGCTGGAAGTATATCAACAACACCTGGAAGTATATCAACAACACCTGGAAACTATAGTCGCGGAACGTACCGCGGAACTGCAGGCACATAATGAGGAATTGGAATCGTACAGTTACTCCATCGCCCATGATTTGCGCACACCGTTGCGCGCCATAGTCAGTTTTAGCCAGATTCTCGCACAAGACACCACTGAAAAGCTGGATAGCCCTGAGCGGGATGCCTTGCAGCGAATCATCTCCGCCGGTAAAAACATGGCGGCGCTTATCGACGACATCCTGGAGCTGGCTCGCATAACCCGGTCGGAGTTTTCCAAGACCACGGTTGATATTAGCCGGATTTGCCGTGAAGTCGCTGCTGAACTGCAAATGCAAAATTCCGGGTTGCAGGTGAATTGGTGCATTGCCGAGCACTTACAAGCCGAGGGTGATGAAAAACTGATTACGATTTTGTTGCAAAATCTATTGGACAATGCCTGGAAATACAGCCAGGGCAAAGAACAGGTCTTAATAGAAGTGGCTTGTTTGCCGCAACCGGCGGCGCCAAACCAGGCCTTCGCGACGTTCTTTGTGCGCGACAACGGCATTGGATTCGATATGACGTACAAAAACAAAATCTTCAGGCCGTTTCAACGCCTGCACCGTGGTGAATTTGAAGGCAGCGGTGTGGGCTTGGCTACGGTACAGCGTGTGGTACAGCGTCACGGCGGCAAGGTTTGGGCAGAGGGAGCACCCGATGCAGGTGCTACGTTCTATTTTACGTTGCCCAAAGCCACCGGAGGATAATTCGCGATTTGGTTGATAGCCACCAATATGGTGGCTATCAACCATGGCCCTGGACGTGGGTGCCTTCGCACATTGGTATGTAATTCTCAAGGGCGGATATAATCGCCTGTTCTTTATGGTGAATTAGTCGTAACACAAAACATTTTTTACGATGGAATATCCGGTGCGATTTTTGCGATAGCAATACTTAATACTATTTTTAAAATAGCAATTGGCATGAGCTGCTAGCTTTGTGGAAGGTTAGTAAGACTTGTTGGGTTCCAACAGATTCTATAGCGGAAAAACCGGATATACCATTTATGAAGAAGGTGTAATGATGATAACCTCAGTCCTTGTTTACATAAAAAATAGGCTTACATTTGTTTTGGCTGCCAGGTCAACACGGCTGGCCGGGGTATTGATTACGGTACTCAGTTTAAGCGCCAATTGTTTTGCCGGCTCCACTGACTCGTCACCGCCCCTGGTGGCTCATTCTTCTGTGCCTGCTGTACAGATCCGAACTCTGGTGGCAAGCGCGCTTGCCGATGTGGCGCAAATCCGCGCTCAAATCCATGACGGTAAAACTGACCACTTGTGGCACAACTTAACGCAGTTGCATACGTTGATTGCATTGATTAAAGCGGCTCGCCCTACTGGAGAAATCGATGCTTTGATGGTTTTTTACCAGCAACACCTTGCGTTCGAAGACAACAAGCAAGTCCTGGCGGATATAATGCCTTTATACCATGCGCTGGATGCGCTCCCGCCTTCCGAACAATCCAAGATGGCGCATCAGCAGTTAAATACTGTTAGATCGGCGCTGCAAAACGGTAAGCGCGCCGATGCGCTTGAGGCATTGGATAACATGCAACGAACGCTGAGCATCGATGGCGTTGATTTTCCGTTGCAAGCCGCTGAAGAAAAACTATATACGATCATGAATTATTATGACGATAAGCAGGCCATGCCGAAAGGGCCAACATTGTTAGGATTGGAGACGGACTTGTTACAGATGCTTAATGCCCTCTAATGATCCAATAGGCATTATGGTTTGCAACGGCGGTTGCCTTTGCACATTAAATAAGCGTGTATATGATATCAGAATGATTCGACGTAACTGTAAGTATATGGGGCAAATAGGCCGTTACCGGTTGATTTAAACAGGCTTTGATTACGCGTGATGCATGAAAACGTTGTATAAAGTTGAAAGTATTGGGGTTTTGAAATTGGCATGGCGGTTGCCTTACCTGTTATGTATGCAGTGCTACGTAGTTAAAGTTCCGGCTGTAGCCCGGGCTGTAAAACGCTCATGACACATCACGTCGAAATCTACTGCGCGGCACCAGCACGAAGAGCCATGCGAAGAGAAGAGGTCGTTAGGCCCGTCTCACGTATAGCGATTTCAACCCTTGGAAACAGGAGAATACCATCATGTTAACATACGCACAGAAACCTATAAGCGCCGCTATACTCGCGGCAACCCTGGGCGCCGGCGCGATACTGAATACGGCAAACGCCGCTATCGAAGAACAAGTCAGTGTCTCGCCGGTGAAAACCATTACGGCGCAAGAAGAGCAAACGATTTCGTCGGCGGCCACTAAAGTGTTACGCCATATCGCGCAAGCGCGCGCCGATTTGAGAAACAAGGACGCCGACGCGGCGAAAACCCAATTGGACAAGGCCGAGACGTTGTTTAAAATTATCGAAGCGTCCATGCCGGTCAATCAGGTGAAAGACCGTATTTGGGTCGCCAAGAAACACCTGGAGTACGAGGACAGTCAGGAGGTAATGCCGGATCTGGTGCCGATTTATTCCTCGCTGGATGAATTGGTGGACTTCATGCCGGTGGAACAGGCGAAACAACATATGGATAAAGCCAAAGAGCATCTCAAACACAACAACAAACAAAAAGCCATAGAAGAACTGGATGCGACGGACGCCGCGTTAGTGTATACGGAAGTCGATCTGCCGTTAAAGCTCACCCGCCAACGGGTGGCCAGCGCAAAAGCGGACATCACCAAGGGAAAATTGGATCAAGCCGAAAAGACGTTGAAATCCGCGGAAGAAAGCGTTTCGGTTATCTCTGTCGACGTTGAGGAACCGCTGACAGTGGCCAAATCCTCGTTGTGGAGCGCCATACGCAACTATAGCGCTCAGGCATACGACAAGACCAAAGCCGATTTGGAAAAAGCCATTCAATATCTGCAAACCGCGGCGCAATCGGCCGATGAAACCACCCGCCATGAAGCGGCCAAACTGGTAAAAGAAGCCAAAATTCTGGAAGATAAAGTGGGCAGCCAAAGTGCTGAAACCGCCAAACAACTGGATCACCTGTGGCATCACACCGCGGCATTGTCGCAACGTTCTTTGGAATACATGAGCGCCGGTTGGTCAAATCTGCGCACGGACAGCAAAATAAAAACCGACTTAATTGATGCCAAATTGCATGTCACAAACGCTCAAATCGACCGCTTTACCGATGACAACGTTAAGGAAGCGAAGTCGGAATTGGACAACGCCTTGACTTATCTCAACCGTGCCGCCGGCAACGCCAGCGATACGCATAAGGCGCAAGTCCAACAATTGCAAAGTGATGTGAAAAAGCTGGCCAAAGCGGTGTCCAAAGCAACGGACGAACGACCGCAATTTAAAAAGATTGAGCAGCAAATGACCCAGCTGATAGATACTTTATGATATTGTGTTGCGGGCGGCCGGTTGGCAACAACCTGGGCCGCCCGGCGCGTGTTTTACGGAGATTAACCGATGACTAAACCGATGTATTTGCGATGACGAATGTATACAATAGCCGGTCTGTGCTTAGAACCCCCGTGTTTCGGCCGCTGTGGTTACCGACTGCGATTATTACCGTGCTACTGCTCACGACCATAGGAATTATGGTCACCATGTCGTGGCGAAATCTGCATCGCTTGCAGCCGGTTCACAAACACCTCAGCGAATTAAACCGTTTGCAGCAAATAAGACTGGCGTTGGATGAAATGCTGGAGCCTGTATTGGCGGGTAACGCTGCCATCGACCCGGAAAAAATTCAAAATATAGAAGATCAGATTAATGATGTAGTGGTTTTAAATACCTATTTGGATCCAGACACGCCAACGCGGTTAAGAGAGTCGCGCCAGGAACTGGAATCCATCCCCCAAAATCCTCAAGCACAATTACTGGCCAGCCTCGCGATTATTCGAGCGGTGCTGGCGGCGGAATACGAGGCCCATGACCAACTGATGGGTAATGTGCGTCGCGATACCGAACTGGAATTTAAAACGGCTACCTCCACTTTCATTGTGTTGCCGTTATTGGCATTTGGGATTATGTTTTTGCTACGCAATAAAATTTTCGAACCGCTGAACGAATTGGCTACATTAATGCGGTTATTGGCGCGACAGGATTTTAAACCGGCGGTTGCCAGTACCGTCGGTCCGGTGCTAAAACCATTATTCGACAACTATAACCACATGGTGTCGCGGTTGGCAAAACTGGAACAACAAAATCGCGCCCGGCAAGCGTCGTTGGAAAACCAAGTACGAGCTGCCACCCATGCTTTGCTGGAGCAACAGCGGGAACTGGCGGCCGCAGAACGGTTGGCGGCAGTGGGGGAACTGGCCGCAGGGCTTGCCCACGAACTGCGCAATCCTCTCGCCGCCATGCAAGTGGCGTTGAACAATTTACGCCAGGAAATAGACAATGCAGACCACGGCGAGCGGCTGGCTATGGTCGTTAATGAATTAAACCGGGTTACCGCATTATTGAACGGTTTGCTCAGCCAGGCTCAGCAAGAACCCGAACGTTCCGTGGAGATCAAAGTAGACAATGCCGTTAACGAATTGGCAACGTTGGCGCGCTATCAAATTGGGGAAAATATCCGCTTGCAACAGCGTATCCCTCAAGATCTTACCTGTCGCCTGCCTGCCGGTCGCCTGCATCAAGCCTTGCTGAACCTGGTATTGAACGCAGCGCAGGCCATTGGTGAGGCTAAGGGAAAGATTATCATTGCCGCGCAGTCCGCCGACAATAAACTGATTCTCTCGGTCCGCGACGATGGCCCGGGATTTCCACCTTCTATGTTGCACAACGGCATTCGGCCGTTTTTCTCCGGCCGTGTCGGCGGCACAGGTTTGGGCCTGGGGATCGTGCAGCGTTTTGCCAGCGATATGGGCGGTGATATCCAGATTGCCAACCAACATCCGCACGGCGCCACTGTCACGTTAACTTTACCTTGTGAGCAGCGCGATGGCTGATTCGTTGTTGATCATAGAAGACGAAACCCTGCTCGGCACCGAGTTGCAACGCTACTACCGGCGTAAAGGCTGGGATGTGGAGTGGGTGCAAACACTGGCGGAAAGCGAGCGCTATTTACTGAAGCAACACGCCGAGCCATTAGTCGTGTTGTCGGATATGAATCTTCCTGACGGCAACTGTTTGGATTTGTTGGACAAAGCCCGTCAGGAAGGAAAAGACGGCGAGTGGGTCATACTCACAGGCTATGGCAGCGTTCCGGATTCGGTGCGCGCGTTGCGCCTGGGTGCATTCGAATTCCTCGAAAAACCCTGTGCCCAAGACCGCCTGGAACTGGTGATCAACGCCGCCGCCCGCAGTGCCAAAGCACAACGCCGCCTGCGCGAACAAGCCAGCAAACAAACTCAGCGCTACTCCACCGGCAGTTTTGCCGGTCACAGCAAAGCCGCCCATGGGGTGCGGGAGATGCTGAATAAGTTAACCTCGGTACCGTTTACCGCGCTGATCATCACCGGTGAAACCGGCACCGGTAAAGGCCTGGTCGCCCGCATCTTGCATCACTCCGGTCCGCGCGCCGACGGCCCCTTGGTGGAACTCAATTGCGCCGCATTGCCGCGCGAGCTGTTAGAGTCAGAATTGTTCGGTCACGAGGCGGGCGCCTTCACCGGTGCCAAAGGCCGCCGGCGCGGACTGATGGAGCAGGCCAGCGGCGGAACGCTGTTTCTGGATGAAATCGGTGAATTGGATATTGATTTGCAGGCCAAACTGCTTAAAGCGCTGGAAGACCGCAGCGTACGCCGTCTTGGCGGTGACAAGGAGATTTCGATTGATGTGCAACTCATTGCTGCCACTAATCAGGATTTGCATAAGCGTGTCAGTGAAGGGGCGTTTCGCGCCGATCTGTATCACCGCCTGAGTGTCTTTAACCTTGATATCCCTCCCTTGCGCCGCCGAGTGGAAGACGTGCGCGACTTAGTACCATTGTTTATTACCGAATACAATATCAAGGCCGATAAACGCGTGTCCATGGTGTCCGACGATGTTTGGGCACAGCTCCAAGCTCATTCCTGGCCGGGTAATGTGCGGGAATTACGCAATGTCGTGGAACGCTGCGTATTGTTTTCCGATGATCAAAGCTTTCCGGCGCAATGGCTGCAACTTGAATCCGGCAACATCTCGCAGGCGAGCAGCGGCGGCGCCAGGACGGAAGGCAATCTTTTGAGTCTCCCACTGGATGGCAGCATGGCCTTGGATGACATGGACCGGTACATTATTAAAACAGCTTTGGAAATGCATAAATACAATGTCACCGCGACCGCGCGGGCCCTGGGTACTACGCGGGAAACCCTGCGCTACCGCATTCAAAAGTACGGTTTGAAACACACCGTCTAAGCCAAAATGAGTCTTTCAAACACCGCTATGGTGGTTATCGCGCAACGCGTTGGGGCAATACAGCCGGCTTACGGCTAATATTGCCAAACCGACGCGCTATGTTATTGAAAAATATATAATAAAAAACTTGGCGTAAGTGTTGCTTTATAACATGTAGGTTCAGTTATCAGGAGGATTTCACTATGCCAAACGTCAACATCTACAGCCAAACCGTCCGGGTCTCATGGCGGCTTTTTCGAATATTTACCGCTATTTTAATCGACACCTGGGAGGAGGCTTTTCTGGACAAGCCCAGCCAGAACATGAATCCTTACGTTCGTTGGGAGCTATTTATCATCGGCTGTGTGTTTCTCGGCATTACCATGAGTATTGATACACAGTTGCATTGGTTGGTGTTATTGCCGTTAATGAGCATTTACTTAATTCTAACGGCAATCATTGGCTATGAACCGCTGTATTTTTTAATTCAACGAATGGGTGGGTATTTGCACAAACATTTATCGCTGCGAAAGCTGCTGAGTATACCCGATAGAACCGCTACGGTTAAATAACACCATGTCAACATAGACAAGGAGGAGCTGCCATGTCCACCGATATCGATATCAAATCATATAGCGTTATAAGCAGTCTCACAGCCATGGTGCTGAGTGCGTTGTTCATCGTCACTGCCTGTTCAACGTTTATCTCGGCTCGCGATGCCGAGAGCCAAAAAGCATCTTCAACGGCCGTTGCCACTTCCGCTGACGTTGTTCCAAGGGCGAACGAGCAAGGCGCCGGCCATTCAGAGTCCTTCGACAAAGCGATGGATGAATGGCAAAAGGCCCGCGCAGCGTATCTACGAACTTTGGATTACGCGCAAATAGAACAGCAAAACACTGCGCCCCAAGACTATTTGTTGAAAAGCAACCTGATCGAATCCCGCTATCATATCAAAACGTCCGAAACGGCCATGTACGTGGAGCACGATTATCGAAAAGCATTGCAAGAGCTGAAAGTAGCCGAGCAACAATTTGTACGGGCTATAAAAATGGCGAGCTCCGCTGAACTGAACAAACTTGACGCCACCAAACCCAATATGGACTCTTTGCTAGTACAAGCAAAATTGTCCGTGAAACATGACAGCGTATACCCCGAGCCCAACGGCTATCGGCAAGTGGAAACGCAAATCGAAAAGTTAATAGCGACATTGTGATGAAAAGCCAATTCCCGCTCGATTCCATGGGCACTGATCCCATAGGTGTTTTCGCATGGCCTCAATAATCACCTAATAGAATCCCCCCCCCCTTTTATACTCCCCAGCCGACACTGGTGGCGCCCGGTTATCGACAATTGTCATTGGGTTGGCGATAATGACGTTCGCCAATTATTGTAACCGTCTATGGTCAATCGCAAAGGTGCCGGAGCTCGCCGAACGGGTTCAACTCGACGTCGGCGGGACGGCCAAACTGCGCGTTGTGGATCAACACCCGCAGGGCGAGGCACACGGCTATACCGAGTGACATCAAGTGTATAAATAAAAAGTCACTTGATTCCTAAAGATTGCAGTAAACTTGAGTAACACAGGGAGAGGTGCCAGAGTGGCCGAATGGGCTTGACTCGAAATCAAGTGTACCTTCATTGGTACCCAGGGTTCGAATCCCTGCCTCTCCGCCAAATACCAAAATATCGATTTGGAATCACCAATAAAAAAGGCGC
>JAJDNG010000048.1 GCA_022340845.1 Gammaproteobacteria bacterium
GCCGAGAATCCCAGGCAGCAGCATTAACGGTAAAAACGCCGCCATAGTGGTCATTACCGAGGAAGTCACGGGGCTGAACACTTCGCGCAAGGCCTCGCCTGCCGCACGCATGGCTTTCGCGCCGCGCTGAATGCGATAATAAATCGCTTCCACCACCACCACGGCGTCATCTACCAGCATACCCAAGACGATGACGATGCCCAACAAAACGCTTTGATTCAGCGTCTGTCCGGTGGCACTTAGCAGCCAGAAGGTGGCTGCCAGAGTAAACGGAATGCCGATACCCAGAAAAAACGAGATCTGCCAGCCCAGGAACAACCAGGTGACCGTAATGACCAGCAACAATCCCAGCAACGCATTGCTTTGCATGATGTTGATGGCGTTGCGCGTGGGAATGCTTTGGTCATCCAGCAAGGCCAACTTCAAACCAAACTGACCGAGTACGGGTTGTTTTTCCAAAATATAACGGTTGATGTTTTCCACCAGATCCAATGTGTTTACGTTGGCGCGTTTGGTCACCGCCAGGGTGATCGCCGGTCGGCCTTCAAAACTGACCGCTTGCTTGGCGTCTTCCCGCGCACGGCTGACCCGTGCCACAGTATCCACGGTGACTTCCCCGTTTCTACCAATCACGGGCAGGCGTCCAATATAACCGGGGTCGGCACTGGTACCGATCAATCGCACCAGCCATTGCTGATTGCCTATGCGTAAATCGCCCGCAGCAGTATCACGGAAAAACGCCTGAATAGTATCGGCCAGTTGAGTGGGCGTGATGCCCTTGGCCTGCAATCGCTCGTTAAAGAACTCGATGTGCAGTTCCGGCTCCACCAGGCCCGCAGTCATCACATCATCCACGCCTTTGATTCGCTCCAGATCGTCTTTAACGTTTCTACCGATGCGCCGCAAGAGTTCGTCATCGCCACTGCCGCTTAACACCAGGGTGGCCATGGGCAATTGATTGGCGGTGGTAAATTCAATAATGTAGGGGTCTTCCGCCTCATCAGGGAGTTCCGCATTGGTTTTGTTCTGCACTTCGCGGCGCAAATCATTCAGGCGTTTGTCGAACTCCTTACTACTGATATCACTAAATCGCACGATAATGCTGGAGGCACTTTCGCGGCTCATGCTGGAGACAAATTTGATATCTGGAATTTGCTGTATGGCTGCTTCCAGTGGATCGGTAATGAGCTTTTCCACATCTTCGGCTGATGCACCCGGCAAAATAGTATCCACTGTGATCCAGTTAAAATTCACTTCCGGGTCCTGGGAGCGTGGCATTTGGAAATACGACAAGACACCCACCACCAACACGGTAAAAAACGCCGCATTGGCCAAGACGTGATTGTCTAACAAGCGGTACAGCATTCTCATGGAAAGGAACTCATGGCAATAAATTGTCGGGTGGCTGTCACACTGCTAACGTTGTTATTGTAATTTTTTCCAAGGAAATTGAGGATGGAATTCATTCCCCGTCAGCCTATCCTCATTTCAATGTAACCGTATCGCCGTGTTGCAAACGGAAGCGCCCTTTTTCAACCACCCGTTGACTGCCGGCGAACGTGACTCGTGCAGGCCGGCCTTCCACCGCGTCGGGCAACGCCACGAATTCAGCACGGTTTTCCTTGACGATAAACACGCCGATGATGTTCTTGCGGCGCAGCAGATACTCCGCCGGCAGGTGCGCCTGGTTGTCTTGCCAGAACAACTCGCCTGCAGAACCAGGCAAAGCCTTGTCATCAACAAATTCCAAACGCAATTCCTGCGTACGTTCCACCGGATCCACGCTGGGTGTAATAGCCCGTAATGTTAATTCGTAAGCGCGCTGTTCGGTTAAGAATTTAAATTGCTTTACCGACCGGACCAGGTCGACTTTCATCGTGGACAACTTAGCGGACACTTCGTTGTGTTCCGCATCGATAATGCGTAGCAACGGCGTGCCGGGAGCCGCTAACTCGCCCTCTTGAGCAAATTTTTCGCTGATTATGGCCTTAAACGGCGCGCGCACCGTACATTTTTCCACATTGCGGCTGGCTTGCTCCACTGCGGCCTGCTGGCCGGTTTGTTCGGCCAGCAATACCGCCAAATCAGTTTCGCGTTGTTTTAACAATTCTTCAGACACGGCTTGTTGCTTGGACAGAGTCTGCGCCCGTTGTAATTGATATCGGGCCAGTTCAATTCGCGCCTCCAGGGATTTTAGCGCGGCTTGTTCACGCTGCAATACCAGTGAAAAATCGGCCGGCTGCAAGCGCACCAGGGTTGCGCCTTTGTCGGCTACCTGTCCGACCCGCACCGGTATGGAAATGATTTTGGCGGTGACCTCGGCATTGAGTTTACTGTCGTTTTGCGGCACCACCACTGCCGGTGCGCGGTGTTCGGGGTAAGTGGCAATGTCGCTAAATGGCCTGGCGGTGATGTTAACAGGCTGATCAGCGGCCCGCAAAGGTATCGTCGCCATCGCAAGCACCAACCCCAGGCCGAGTACCCGGATTTTTGGGCTACACGGAATAATCCATCCCCAACGGATAGCTTGTGAGACTGCCATGGAATTCCCTCTGAATGATGCTTACAAAGTACCGAACGCTTTTTCGGCGGCATCCAAGGTTAACCCGATGGCTTTGTCGTCGTGAGCCGAGGAGACAAATCCGGCCTCGTAAGCCGACGGTGCCAGGTATACGCCCTCTTGCAACATGGCGTGATAAAACTTCTGAAAACGTTCGATATTACATTCAGTCACTTGGGCAAAACGGCTGATCGCCGGCGCGTCGGTAAAAAAGAAACCAAACATGCCACCCACTTGGTTTGTTACCAGGGGAACACCGGCGGCTTTGGCCCGCGCCTCCAACCCCTGGCATAATACCGCGGCGGTTTGGCCCAATCGGTCGTGAAATCCCGGCGTGGAAATCAGCTCCAGGGTTTTTAATCCTGCGGCCATGGATACCGGATTGCCCGATAAAGTACCGGCTTGATACACCGGTCCCAACGGCGCGATTTTCTCCATGATGGATTTTTTACCGCCGAAAGCTCCCACCGGTAAACCACCGCCAATGACTTTACCTAGCGTGGTTACATCCGGCGTGACGCCGTAATGGGCTTGAGCCCCGCCCAACGCCACGCGAAAACCGGTCATCACTTCGTCGAAAATCAATACCGATTGATATTGATCGCAGATCTCCCGCAACCCCTCTAAAAAACCCGGCTCGGGCGGGACGCAATTCATGTTGCCTGCCACCGGTTCCACAATCACGCAGGCGATTTGATCTCCGGCTTCTTTGAACGCTTCCCGAACCTGATCTAAATCGTTAAACTGTAAGGTGATGGTGTGCTGCGCCAGCGACGCCGGCACGCCTGGCGAGGTCGGCACACCCAATGTCAAGGCGCCAGAGCCTGCCTTGACTAACAACGAATCTGAGTGGCCATGATAACAGCCTTCGAACTTAACCAGCTTGTCCCGCCCGGTGTACCCGCGGGCCAGCCGTATGGCGCTCATGGTGGCTTCGGTACCCGAATTGACCATGCGCACCATTTCCACTGACGGCACGGCCTCGCAGACTCTGGCTGCCATTTCGGTTTCGATGGCCGTAGGCGCGCCATATCCCAGGCCGTGGCCAACGGCCTCTTGCACGGCTTGAATGACTTGAGGATGGGAATGGCCGACAATCATCGGCCCCCAGGAACCAACGTAGTCGACATAGTGGTTGTCATCTTCGTCGATGAGATAAGCACCGTTGGCTTGCTTGAAAAATACCGGGTCGCCGCCCACGCCGCGAAACGCGCGTACCGGGGAATTCACTCCACCGGGAATGTATTTCTGGGCTTGTTCGAATAAATCATGAGATCGAGTCATGCTAAAACCTTCTTGTTGTTAACTTACTAGTTGTTGACTTATTGTTAAATTAGACGTGTTGTTAAATCAGATTTATTGCTAATTCAAATTGTTATTTTTAGCTTTGCTATTGTTTTTTTCCGACCGATGAATAGACCGCATGCGCCGTAATTGGCAAATCGGCTCGGCAATCCAAACTCGCAATCAGCCATTGGGGCAATCAGCCTGTAAAAAACAGTCGGCCAGTTGCCTGGCGGCAGCAACGATGTCTTGTTGCGCAAACACCGCATCCACAACGGCAAGCATGTCTGCGCCTGCGGCAATCAGTTGCGCCCCATTTTGCGCTGTGATGCCGCCTATTGCAACAATGGGGAGGTGTAACTGCGCTTTGGCCTGGCGTAACAAGGCGATATCCGCGGGCACGGCCTGAGGTTTGGTTCGCGAAGGGAAAAACCGACCAAAAGCCACATAATCCGCACCTTGTTGCTGGGCCCGGATGGCCAATTCCAAGCGGTTATAACAGGAAGCGCCGATGATGGCCTCGGAACCCAAGCACTGTCTGGCGGATGACAACGGTGTATCTTCACCGCCCAGATGTACACCGTGGGCGCGGACAGCGAGCGCCAGTTCCACATCGTCGTTGATAATAAAGGTGGCACCGTGTTGCTGGCACAGGTCCAGCAGTTGTTGCGCCTGGCGCAAACGCCGTGCGAAATCCAGGGTTTTATCCCGGTATTGCACAATACGCGCTCCCCCCATCAACGCCCACTCAACGTGGTCCTGCAATTGCTTGTCGGTGAGCCCGGCCGCCGGGGTGATAACGTACAATCCCGATAAACTAGTCGCTTTCTCCATGTGCCCAGAACAACCGATTGGGAATATGTTGGCCCATACCAACACGATAACCGTTTTTCAATGCTTCCCAGGTATATTCCTGAGCTTCGCGCACTGCACTCAACGGATCCAAGCCTTGTGATAGCAATCCGGCAATGGCCACTGCCAGGGTGCAGCCTGAGCCGTGGTAGCTGGTGGTCAATCGCTCCCATTGGTAACTTTCCACCAAACCACGTTCTGAAAATAAACTGTTTATTACCGTGGGGGTATTTTCGTGAGTGCCGGTAATCAACACGTACTCACAGCCGTGCTCGAGAATCTCGTGCGCGCAAGCTTCCAGATTATCGGCTTCGGGAGCGAATGCCCGCGCTTCCTGACTATTCGGAGTAACAAAAGTCGCTAGTGGAAACAATAAATTTACCATAGCGTCTTGAATCTCATCGTCCGCCAACATCCCGCCGCCGCCAGCGGCAATAACCGGGTCTAATACCACGGGCAGATTAGGATAGTCCATCAACAAGGTATGAATGACTTCCACAATCTCCACGCTCCCCAACATGCCTATTTTCACCGCCTTGATAGGGATATCTTCCAAAATAGCCCGTGCCTGCTCTATCACCAGGGTGGGCTCCAAAGCTTCAAAACGGTATGCATCGACAGTGTCTTGTACCGTGACGGCAGTAACAATGGGAGTGGCGTGGCACCCCATACTCACCAATGTTTCAATATCGGCCTGCATACCGGCGCCGCCGCTGGGGT
>JAJDNG010000068.1 GCA_022340845.1 Gammaproteobacteria bacterium
ATGTGCATGATATAAACCGGATTATCCCCGGTACCGGCCACATCCGAATCCAAATCGCAAATATCCAACCCGGCGTTCGCCAGTGCGTTCGTCACTTCGGAGACGATACCAGCGCGGTCGGCACCATAGACACTGATCCGGACATCCGGGATACGATGATCGTGCAACAGTCCTTCGATAGGATCGATATGACAGCGCAAATTTAGCGCTTGCGAAACCGGAGCAACCACCTCATCCAATTGCTCCGCTGTGCCAGCGTATTGCACCATCAACATAATGCTGAAGTTACCACCTAAACGCATCATGGACGCTTCGCCAAAATTACACCCGGCTTTGAATAATGCCGCACTGGTTTTCGCCACGATTCCTGGGCGGTCTTTGCCCACGAGGGTCAGCATATACCATTGGCTTGGGGGAATATTCGTGTTCATCTCTGGTCCACACCTTTTGTTAGCAACCCGCTTTAAATTTGCGCCTGACCAGTCAGCCAGATCAGCGCCGCCATGCGCCCGGTGAGTTTATCACGCCGGTATGAATAAAATCGCTTCGGTTCATGGAACGTGCAATATCCACCGCCACTAATGTTCGCTACACCAATGGCGCGTAAACGCAGACGAGCCAGCGCATAAATGTCTGCCAGCCATCGATTTTCGGAGGTGTGACGAAACGCCTGCTGAGAATCGCTTTGCTGACTCACAAACGCCTGCACCACATCCTCACCCACCTCAAACGCCTCGGGACCAATGGCCGGGCCCAGCCATGCCAGAAGGGATTCCGGCGTCACCGCCATGGTTTCGATGGTCCGTTCAATGACCCCAGCCGCCAAGCCGCGCCAACCTGCATGCGATGCGGCCACAACCGAGCCCGCCTTATCGCATAGCAAAACCGGCAGACAGTCCGCCGTCATCACAGCGCAGACCGGACCCACATCCCGGCTGACGCTGCCATCGGCTTGAGGGGGCTGCGGCCCGTTATACGGTAATTCGATAATCTGCGTGCCGTGCACCTGGTTCAGCCATTGCGGTGCCGATGGCAGATTAAGCCGGGACTCTAACAAAGCCCGGTTTTGTGCAACCCATGGCGCCTGATCACCAACGTGATCGCCTAGGTTTAAGCTGTGATAAGGCCCCTGGCTCACCCCACCGTTGCGGGTGGTCATACAGGCCGCCACATTAGTGGGCGCCGGCCAGTGGGGCGTGATCCAGGCAAAGCTATCGGTTGACATCGGCATCCTCTCTGGCGGCTGCGATAAGCGCTTGCATATCGGCAGGCACTGGCGCATCCCAGGCCATAAACTCGCCACTGTGGGGATGCACAAATCCCAACCGGGCGGCGTGTAACGCCTGGCGCTTGAATTCCCGCAAGGCTTGTGCGAAATCAGCACTGCAACCTGAGGGAATTTGTAACCTTCCCCCGTATAACGGATCGCCCACCAACGGATATCGTATATAAGCCATGTGCACCCGGATTTGGTGGGTACGCCCGGTTTCGAGGTTGAGTTTCACCAGGCTATGGGCGCGGAAGCGCTCCATGACGCGATAATGGGTAATCGCTTCCTTGCCTGTGCGCACCACCGCCATTTTAATTCGCTGGGTGGGATGACGGGCGATGGGTGCATTGACCGTCCCGCCGGCGGTCATCACGCCAACCACTAAGGCCTGATATTGCCTTTCAAACGCTCGAGCCTGTAATTGTTCCACCAACGATTTTTGCGCCACTAAGTTTCGTGCTACCACGAGTAATCCGGAGGTATCTTTGTCCAGCCGGTGAATTACACCAGCGCGCGGCACGGCTCCCAACTCGGGATAGCGGTGTAATAAAGCATTACCCAAGGTACCGTCCATATTGCCCGCGCCGGGATGTACGACTAAATCCGCCGGTTTATTGATTACGATGACAAAGTCATCTTCGTACACCACATGCAGCGGTAACGGCTGCGCTTGCCATTGGGTTTCTTCCACCAAGACAATGCTCAATTCCACCGTCTCGCCCCCGAACACAGGATCTTTTGCGCGTCGCTTTTGATGATTCACTGTAACGTGCCCGTCTTTAATCCATTTTTGCAGGCGTGAACGGGAATAATCGGGAAACAATTCCACCAATACCAAGTCCAATCGTTCACCAGCCAAAGATTCTGGTATTGTCGCGTTAACCTGCCGGTGTGTGGGTTCGATTGTCTTAGTCCTCTTACATCTCTGAATGGTGTTGCTTGTTGCTGGCGCTGAGACGTTTATAATACGTCGTTGCGGGTCAGAATATGTTGCTTAAACATTTTGCTTTAACACAATGTTTGGGCGCTTTTACTTACGATGATGTTACTCTGACGATATTATTACTTACGATAACGGTTCAAAAATTCCAGTATGAAATTAACCCATCTTTCAAAATTATCTCATAACGCTTTGATTATTCATATTTTTAACCAGCGAAGCCCGTGGCTGCTCCTGGCCCTCATCTTGATGGCTCTCTTCGCGGTTGGATGCTCCTCCACTGGCAAAGATAATGACCCAACGGCCGATTGGACGGCATTACAATTCTACAAAAACGCCAGAAAAGAACTGAAATCCGGGGACTATGAACTGGCCATTGAGTATTTTGAGACCCTGGAATCGCGTTTTCCGTTCGGTTCCTATGCGGAACAAGCGCAGTTGGAAACCGGTTATGCCTACTACAAATACAATGAATACGACTCAGCCATTGCCGCAGCGGATCGCTTTATTAAACTGCATCCGACCCATCAGGATGTCGATTATGCGTATTACTTACGCGGCCTGGCCAGCTTTCATAAAAAAGACAGCCCAATGGACGCTATCGTAACGCAAAATCCCGCATTACGGGATCCCAGCAGTGCGCGTGAGTCATTCAATTATTTCGCCGAACTGGTGAAACGCTTTCCCAACAGTCGGTATACGCCAGATGCCATCAAACGCATGAAATATCAACGCAACGTGCTCGCAGAACATGAAATCCATGTCGCCAATTATTATTTAAAACGTGGCGCTTATGTCGCGGTGGTTAACCGGGCAAAATACGTGGTGGAAAATTATCCACAAACACCCTCCGTGGCGAGAGCGTTGGAATTATTGACTCTGGCTTATGATAAATTGGAGATGTACGATCTGGCTGCCGACGCCAAACGTGTGCTACTGAAAAATTATCCCGATTTCGTAAAACCGCAAGAGCAACAGACCACCGAAAACTGAGCCACCTTTTCGTCGTGCTGTTTCATTCGCTGCCGTTCACACATCTGACTTGCGCGTAACGCGACTGGCGACGGTTGGCAGTCACGTCAAGATGACAGACAATACGGGTTCCGTGAAATAATACGGATGCTACACTGTCTACAGTGCATCCAAATCGGTTTCACCGGTTCTAATACGCACGGTTCGCTCAACACTGGTGACAAAAATCTTACCGTCACCGATTTTTCCCGTTCGGGCAGCTTCTGTGATCACTTCAATACAGCGATCTACATTGTCATCCCCGACGACGATCTCCACTTTTACTTTCGGCAGAAAATCCACCACATATTCCGCGCCGCGATACAACTCGGTGTGACCTTTCTGACGGCCAAAACCTTTTACTTCGATGGTAGTCATTCCAGTAACACCGATTTCCGACAGCGCTTCACGGACATCATCCAGTTTAAACGGTTTAATAATCGCTTCGATTTTTTTCATGATCTTGATTCCTCTAATTAATTTTCTCTTATTAATTTTCTTTTACTAAAGAATGTGGCATTCAGACAATTGGCTGCCCATTATCTTGGTTTCGGATCAATTTGTCAGCCTTGACGTATATGCAGGCCGGAAGTTAACACGTGTTCAGGTGAATATCTAATTGCTGAAGGCGTTGGTAATAGGATAACGCCGGTCTCGGCTGAAAGCCCGCCGGGTGATTCGTACGCCGGGCGCCGCCTGGCGGCGTTTATATTCGTTACGATCCACCATGTTGATGACCCGCTGTACCGTGGTCATATCATAGCCTTTGGCGGCAATTTCTTCGGCGCCCAGGTCTTTTTCCACATACAACTGCAGGATACCGTCCAGTTCGCCGTAATCCGGTAAGCTGTCGCTGTCTTTTTGATCCGGCGCCAGTTCAGCCGACGGTGCCCGGTGTATCACTGACTGGGGAATGACAGGGGAAATCCCGTTACGATATTCCGCAAGTTTGTAGACCATGGTTTTACGCACATCTTTTAAAGCGTTAAATCCACCAGCCATATCGCCGTATAAGGTGGCATACCCCACCGCCATCTCACTTTTATTACCCGTGGTTAATACCATTTTATGTTTTTTATTGGAGATCGCCATCAATATGATACCTCGGCACCGGGCTTGAATGTTTTCTTCCGTCACGTCCGGCGCGGTACCGGCAAACTCGCTGGCCATAGTCTCTAAGGTGGCTTTATACATCGCTTCGATAGGAATAATGTGGTATTCGACACCCAGTGTCTGTGCCTCTTTCTTGGCGTCGTCCAGACTCAGCTCAGAAGTGTAACGAGACGGCATCATAACCGCCTCCACCCGATCCGCACCGATGGCATCCACTGCTATGGCTAGGGTAAGTGCCGAATCAATACCCCCCGACAATCCCAGGATAATGCCCGGAAATTTATTTTTTTCGATGTAATCTCGTACACCCAGAACAATGGCTTTATAAACCGCCTCTACCTCGCTCAACGGTTTCACTGAGTTATTCGGCACGGGTTCCACCGAGTCCGCCGTAACATTAAACTCCGCCAGGTAAACACCTTGCTCGCAAAAAGGTGCCCGGTTGGCAACCAATCCGTCGGTTCCCATAACGAACGAGGCGCCGTCAAATACCAACTCATCCTGACCGCCGAGTAAATTAACATAGACAATAGGAATTTTATTTTCCTCCACCCGTTCCAATAATGCTTTGTTCCGGTCGGGGGGCTTATAAATATCAAACGGGGAGGCATTGAGATTGATGATCAATTTCGCCCCTGCATCGCGTGCCAGGCGAATGGGCTCGGGAAACCAAATGTCCTCGCAAATGGTGATCCCCACTGACACGCCGTTAATGTCTACCACCACGGGTTCATTACCGGCGGTAAAATAACGTTTTTCGTCAAAGACTCCGTAATTCGGCAATATTTGTTTACGGTAGGTCGCAACGATGTCGCCATCACGGATTAGACACGCGGAATTATACAATGCTTCATCACAAGGTTCCGGAAAACCAATGACCACATCGATGCCGGAAATATTGTTACGGACTATTTCCAATCCTTTAAGCGACTGTTGTTGAAAAGCCGGACGCAGCAATAAATCTTCCGGTGGGTAGCCGGTTAACGCCAACTCAGGAAAAACAACGCAATCCGCCCCTAAATGAAATCGTGCGTGTTTCGCAGCTTCTATGATTTTATTGACGTTGCCGGTTATATCGCCAACTATCATATTGAGTTGCGCCATGGCAATTTTTAAATGCTTAGCCATCGGTGTGTATTCGCGCCAGAGTTATGATCACATTTATTGTTAATCGCCAAGAGTACGATGATAGTTTCATTTAAAAAACCACTTTTTCTTCGTGTTCTTGGCGTGCTTCGTGGAAACTAATATTCCAGATAATCATCCACCGTACTACACATCACTACACAGCACTCGTTCACTAGCCAGTGAAAAATTCCTGCATTCGTATACCCATCTCGGCGGGTGAGCGTGCCACTGCGATGCCAGCGGCGTCCAGAGCCGCATATTTATGATGCGCGGTACCTGAGCCCCCACTGATGATTGCGCCGGCATGCCCCATGCGTTTGCCAGGCGGCGCGGTAACGCCCGCGATATAGCCCACCACCGGTTTACGTACGGATTTTTTAATGTACTCCGCGGCTTCTTCCTCCGCCGTGCCGCCGATTTCCCCGACCAAGATAATACCTTTGGTTTGGCGGTCATTTTCAAACATTTCCAGACAGTCGATAAACGTCGTACCTTGAATAGGGTCACCCCCTATACCCACACAAGTGCTTTGTCCCAAACCATTTTGTGTGGTTTGATAAACGGCCTCGTAAGTCAAGGTGCCAGAACGCGAGACAATTCCGATGGATCCGGGAGTATGTATAGAGCCCGGCATAATACCGATTTTGCACACTCCCGGCGTAATAATCCCCGGACAATTGGGGCCGATTAAATGACAGTCACTGCCTTTTAGGGCCGCTTTGACTTTTACCATGTCCAGCACGGGAATGCCTTCCGTGATGCAGACTATTACCTTGATACCCGCTTCGGCCGCTTCCAATATGCTATCAGCCGCGAACGCGGCGGGAACGAAAATCATACTGGCATTGGCCTGGGTTTGCTCCACGGCATCTTTCACGGTGTTAAACACCGGCAGGTTTAAATGCTTTTGTCCGCCTTTGCCCGGCGTCACGCCGCCTACAAAATTGGTGCCATAGGCAATGGCTTGTTCGGAATGAAACGTACCTTGTTTGCCGGTAAAGCCCTGGCATATCACCCGAGTGTGTTTGTCAATCAATATAGCCATAGTGCAATCCTCTACCCTGTTACCTTCGGCACTGCTTAAGACGTGTTATTCGTGACTGACGTCTTTGGCCGCTTTTACCGTTTTGATCGCCGCATCGGTCAAATCCTCGGCAGTGATAACTGTCAAACCGCTCGTTTCCAGCAATTGCAAACCTTTATCGACGTTCGTGCCTTGCAGACGTACGACTACGGGGATGCGTAAGTCCACCTCTCGTATCGCTTGAATAATGCCTTCGGCGATTAAATCACAGCGCACGATGCCACCGAATATATTGACTAGTATTGCTTTAACGTTTGCGTCCGATACCACCAGTTTAAACGCCTCGACCACACGGTCTGCGGTAATACCGCCCCCGACGTCGAGGAAATTAGCCGGATCTCCGCCATGCAATTTAATAATATCCATGGTCGCCATGGCCAGTCCGGCCCCGTTGACCATACAGCCAATATCACCGCTTAAGGTAACGTAATTGAGGTTCAGCTGCTGAGCCTCATATTCACGCGCGTCTTCCTGGCTGGGGTCGCGCAGCTGTGCCAATGGCTGTTGCCGATACAAGGCATTGTCATCGATATTGATTTTTGCGTCTAAGGCGACAAATCCGCCTTCAGCGGTAATGACCAGCGGATTGATTTCGATCAGACTGAGATCTTTATCGATAAACAGCCCATAAAGACTCATCATGATTTTGGTTAAATTTGCGATGGCGCTCTGGGACAATTCCATGGCGAAGCCGATTTGCCGGCATTGGTAAGGCATCAGACCCACCACAGGATCCACAGCCACAGTGTATATTTTGTCCGGTTGCGTTTTGGCAACCTCCTCGATGTCCATACCCCCGGCCGGTGAGGCCATGAAAACGACTTTTTTACTGTTGCGGTCAATGAGTGCGCCAAGGTACAGTTCTTGCTCAAACGGGCTCAATGCTTCGATCAGTAACGATTGAATGGGGAGACCGTGTTCTCCCGTCTGCCCTGTCACGAGTCTGGTCCCTAACAGGCTTTGGGTCACAGACTCGAGTTCTTCGATGCTATTGACACGTTTTACGCCGCCGGCTTTGCCGCGCCCTCCGCTGTGTACTTGCGCCTTCACCACCCAGCCTTCTCCGCCTAAGGTTGCGGCCGCATTACGCGCTTGCTCCACGGTGGTGACCACACAGCTTTGGGGTACGGCGATTGCGTATTCTGTAAACAGATTTTTCGCTTGATATTCGTGGAGATTCATACACTCCCCTCTAAATTGTCACGGATAACTCGTCACTGTGTAGGCTATTGTCTGAAAAATTTTGCCACTTTTTCGCTGCTTTCTTTTTACTGCTTTGTATTGCAACTTTCGCCAGCTCCAAAGCCGCATAAAATACACCACTTGCCAAAAACAAAACAGGGGAATTTAAACTAAACACCCTGCTGAATCAATTATTTCCGGGTTTTACGAAAATTTGTTGCTTTAAAGCGAAACAGGAAAACTCTACGCAAAGCGAAAAACCAAGTTTCATTGAGCACGGAAACACGCCAATCACAACGACTGCCAAACTCGGATTATACGAATTCTATCCATAAGTCAGCCAGCCGCGACAAATCATCATTTCCGCACCGGGCAATATCACTGTCGGCAACACACGCCCCACCGGTAGGATTAGCACGTTGTTCGGCTTATAATGGTGGTTCCCATTGGTTACACCTATTGAATTATGAATCATATCAGCCAGTTATTCTTTATTCTTGTAAGCATCCTGACCACCGGAGCGGTCTTGGCGGACAAAAAACAGGAATTTCAGGAAGCCCTGGACGCCGCCAGACAACGCGATTATCAATACGCGCTGGAAAACTGGGAATCGCTGGCAAAAAAAGGCCACGCCGAATCCCAATACCGCCTCGGAGTCATGTACCGCCTGGGCACCGGCGTGGAAAAAGACCTGGAATTAGCCTTCCAATGGTTTCAGCGTGCCGCTGAACAAGGTCATCCCCAAGCCCAATACAACCTGGGCATGATGTATCTAAAAGGCTGGGGGGTTGATCGTAATCTGGAGGAAGCCGAAAAATGGTTTGCCCAGGCGGCTGCCCAAGATGTGGAACTGGCTAAAAAGCGCCTCACTGATCGGTTGGGTGACTCGTTGTCGACGATAAATCCCGATATTGTAAAACCCAAAAAAGATAAAGAACCCGTTGATGTCAACGAATTGCTGCGTTGGGCGGCGCGTGACGGTCGTACAGCCGGTGTTTTGGATCTGGTTAAGCTCGGCGCGGAGGTCAACTCCCTGGATGAGTACAATCGCAGCGCCTTGATGGAAGCGGCTTACTTTGGCCATTGTGATACGGTCAAAATACTGGTGGACGAACACAAAGCGTTGGTGGACATCAGCGACAAAGCGGGATCTTTCGCATTGCTGGATGCCGTCTCTCAAGGCCATACCAAGTGCGCGAAAATCCTGTTAACCGCGGGCGCTAAACCCGACAAAACCAACCCGCTCAAACAAACCGCTTTGATTGCTGCCGTCATTGAAAACCACCCGCAAATGATCGACATTTTGCTGGATTCAGGCGCTACTGTTAATTTCCGAGACAAATTGGGTCGCACCGCTTTGCATTACGCCGCCATGTACAACAACCTGGATGCCATTGGGTTTCTCACCAAACAGCGCGCTTCGCTGAATATACTGGATAAAGCCGGTGTCACGCCCTTATTTATCGCTGTGGAAAAACGCCAGCTGGCGGCCATTCGCCTGCTGACCAAAGGTGACGTCATCACCAATATCACCAACCAGCAAGGTGATACAGTATTAACCTACGCTGTCAAAAACGGTTTTTTCACCACAGCCTCGACGCTGCTTAAATCAGGCGTAGAGCCCAACGTACTTAACAAACGCGGGTATTCCGCTTTGATGATAGCCGCCGAACTCGGTGACCTTGCCATGGTGGAGTCTCTGATCCAGTGGAACGCCAATGCCAATTTGAAAAACCCCTTAGGCGATACCGCCCTGCACCTCGCCGTCAGGAATAAGCATGATATGATCGCCAAATTTCTGGCCAATCACGGCGCTGCGATCAATGAACAAAATGATGAAGGCTGGACACCGTTAATGTATGCTGCGGAAAACCGGGATTTATCGACATTAATGGTATTGTTGCAAAACGGCGCCAGTCCCAACATTCGCAACCATATGGGCTGGACCGCGCTCATGACGGCAGTGGAGGCCGGTGACGCAAAAATCGTCGCATCTCTGGTGGACAACGGCGCTGAGGTTAACGTCGTTTCCCATAACCGGCAAACGCCGTTGTACATTGCCAATGCCAACGGTTTTAACAACATAAGCCGGTTTCTATTAAACTCCGGCGCGGAAAAACTGCCGTTCCGGATTCCTAAAGGCGAGATAGAAAAAAAGAAATAAATCTAGAAGGTGTAATGATAGCCGATGCGGAAAAAATACCCATTCTGATCATCAGGCGCGTTCTCGACTTTTTCATAATAAAAACCATCGAATCCCAGCTCCAGTTCAGTCACCCAGGATTTTTTCCAACGTCGGTCCACTTTGATGGATGGAGATATTTGTATCCGGTCCGCCTGAACAACGTTAGTCCCACCGCGACTGTTGCGATAGCCTATGTTGATACGCGGCCGGGGATTCCAGTTGAACCAGGGGGCCAGCCGGCCGTTATAAAACAAGACATAATCATCAAACGTGTTGGAAAACTTGCCAAACCTGAAGCCGACAATCTGTAAATCCTGCGGCGCAAATACATTGTTCGCGATTAATTGCGTGGTCAGATTATAACTGGTGGTGCCGTCGTACCCGACGTGGTCCAGCAAAGGTTGTGAACTGCCAGTCACTCGCAGAAATTCGTCTTTTTCGTCTTGCGTAAACACAAAGTCTTCAAGTGGCGCGGACCGATACATAGACAGATCCGTATTTAACTGTTTGGTTTTACTGATTTGGTAGGTATTGCCCACGGTAATCGATGAGCTTTCATTGGTGCGATTGAGCGCGAGTTCTTTGGCCCGCTCCTCAGTCAGTATTTTCGTGAGCTCGTCATATCGAAGCGCACGATTGAGATTACCGTCGCTGACCCGCAAGTTGTATAATGCATTGGTAAACATAATTAACTTGCGAAAATCGTAGGAAAAATTCAAACGGGAATTGGCGTTCAGTTGCCATCCCCAACGTAAATTCAGCAGGTTAAGTTCATTAAAATAAACATCATAGTCCACACCGCCGAAAAAGCTGTGTAGTTTGGTGGAATAACGAAAATCACCGCCCAGTGCTTGTCGATCGGTATCGCTTTCCACATTCTGCGCCACAACAAACACATTACCGGTCAATTTCGATTTGCGTTTACCCAGTTCGGTTCTTATAGCACCAAACTGCTTATCGTAATCGACGTCATAGTACGATACGGTTTGCCCTACCAGTATATGGGGCGTAGCGCCGTCAACCACCCGGTATGCCAAATCCAGACCGTCATAGCGCTCATACACGCCACTGCTGCGGGCTCGCTGGCGGCCTAACACACCGGATAAGCCTAACCGGATTTCGTCCCAGTCAATATATAAATCCGATATACGCCCTTCAGTATAATAACTGTTTTCAAAATCATAATTGTGGCTACCAATAAAGACGGTTTGGACAATACGATCGTTAGTACGGTAACGACCTCGTAAACTGGCGTGAGTACTGGCGCGTTGGGAATTCACCACAGTACCGAGCACTGTGGTCTCGTCGTCATTGGGATCGTCGACATTTTGTTCTATCAGCCGCACACTGTAATCCTGAGACCAACGGCCGAAGAATTTGTACTCTTCAACCTTACGCGCCCGTTTGGCAACCCGAAGTTTCTCGCGTCTTTGCACACCGCCGATGCTTTCCAATGCCGTTAATCGCTGCTGCACCCGGATGGGTCCGGCGCCTTCTTTGTACAATTCCAAGTACTTTTTGTATTCGAATTTGGCACGTGGAATCTGGCCGCTGCGTTCCAATGCCAGACCTAATAACTCCCTGGCATCTTGTTCATGTGGATTACCGGAAACCGCAATGATTTTGCGCAACAGGCGAATCGCTCCTTCGTTGTCACCAAAGGTCAACGCTTGACGTGCTTTGGCCATCAGTTGTCCTAAATCGGATTCTTGCTTGTCGGGTTCGGCGGGGGTGGGTTTGGATTTCGCTGTATCAACATCCAACTCCAGTTCTGGAGTTTGAGCTTGCTTTTTCGGTTCGCCAAATACGGTAATGGACAAATGCGTTGGATCGGTTTGTGACTCAACACGAAAACGCACGGGCTTAACAAATCGTAATGTTAAATAAGGCCCTCCAGGAACCCCTTCTTCATACGTAACATAAATTAACAGTTGTTCCATTCCGGCCGGCGCTTTCAGCTCATTGCCTTGACGAACTTCCTTATGGATATCACGGCCTCGATCAGCTGCCAGCTTCAACTGTATTTGAATAATTTCACCAAAGGATTGCGGAAAGTGCTTCACGTACTCCAACGGTGCTCCAAGGTCAATGTTTATACTGGTATCTTCGTCCCGCGCAGCGATATTAATATCTTTCAATATCACTTCCGCCGCAGTTGCCGATGTGCAATACAGCATAAAAAGTGCTAACGCCAGGTTAGCACCTATCCAACGAGGACCTAACAGTGAATTCCCTATACGGTTAAAGTCACCATCACGGTAATGACACAAGACCTTGCTTAACATGTGTTTTTGTTATAGACCTCTCACGGCTTAAGACTTTTATGATGGTCGGCCTTTGAAAAATTATTATTAATTCGACAAATTGATTCGACGAATAGCCCCGTCCTTAGCGGGGTGGAATGACGAGGATATCACAAAGGCTGATAACTTATCATTTGTATCAGATATATCATATTGTTTTGTAGTTTATCAACATCGCTTTTAAGCCATCACCTTCATTGACTTGGTAGGATACAGGTTGCGTAAATTTAATGGTCAGAAAAGGTCCTCCTGGAACGTTCCCTTCATAGCGTATATCGGTAATAAGAGAGTCTTTAGCTTCATGAGATTGTATAAACGTGTTAATGAGCGAATAGCTTTCATTGAAATCATGGAATGAAATAGCGCGTAATTTGATTTGCAACAGATCACCTTGTTTTTCGGGGAAATGCCCCAAGTGTCTCACAGGACTGGCAAATTCCACCTGTAAGTTGCTCGCATCCTTATCTTTGATTATCACCACATCCGCCACCAGCGTATCAGGTTTTTCCCCAAAGAAGGTTAAGTAGATAAAGCCGGCCGTAATCAATGCCATGATGATTAATATATTTCTAAGCGTCACGGTACATTTCTCCTAATACGGCTTGGTAATAATACACACGGTCCGTATACTTGCTTGCGAATAGCATTTTCATTGAGTGTAACCTTATTTTGTTCAACCACAATTCCGTTCAACCAATTCCGTTCAACTAATTCCGTTCAACTACAGTCCTGTTTAATCACAATGCTTTTTACTATCCCAGTCACCGCTATTGTGGCAGGCTTCACAGGGAGCCGGAGTCCGACAATGTCGTTGGGGTTTTCCGGAGGCAAACAAGCCATTGTGGCACGTGTGACATGGTATTGCGCTGAACGTGTCATGTTCCACATGCACATCGCTAAAACCCCGCGATGAATGACAATTCGCGCAATTCTGCAACTGCGCTGGATGGTCATTGGGCATGACGTGGCATTGTGTGCAGCTTCCCAGCACATCATCGTGACTGACTAGCACATTGGCACCCCAACCCGCATAGTCCAAATGGCAATTGCCGCAGTGCATGCTGGTTTGAGCATGGCTGGCCGGCAAATCCACCTGATGGCAATCTTCACATCGACCCAGCATCTGGCCATGTTGTATCCTGGCGACAGGTCGCCATAGAGAGGTTGAATGGCAACTTTCACATACGACGGTCGACCTCGAATGCACCACCGGCATGCGGTGACAGGAATTACATGAACCGAAAATATGAGCATGGTCCGGCTTGCCCGAAACCCGCCAGTTTTCGATGCCATGGCAAACTTCACACACAGTGCTGGTATTGGCGTGATTACTGTCGAAGTGATGACAGTTAGAACATGTTCCGCGCACTTGGTCATGTTGTAGGACCGCCGGTAACCATGCACTTTCGGACTGATGACAAACTTCACATTGATCTGAACTGATAATGTGGGTTGCATTTTTTCCGGTGGCTTTGATACCGTCGTGACACTGGATACAAGGTGCCTGCAAGTGCGAATGATCCAAGCGCGATAAAGGGGTCCACTGGATAGTGTTATGACAGGCCTCGCACACGTTGCTACTGAGTACGTGACCTGGATTCTTGCCTTTCAAAGAGCTTCCGTTATGGCACATAAAACACGCACCTTCAACAAAACTGTGATCCATCACAAAATCTTCGATAAATCCAGTGGTAGTGTGGCATATGTCGCAAGGCCCGGTTACTTTTACATGCCCGGCCGGCATTCCCAAGGCACTACTGTTGTCATGGCAATAATCGCAGCGTTTCGGCAGTTTTTCATAAAATCCGGTCTTATGACATTGCTTACAATCCAGCAAATCATGATCACCGGTTAAGGGAAATCCGGTCGATAAGTGATCGAATGCTTCAAGGGTGCTTGTTTCAGGTTCAACGAAATCCTGCAAAACGATATCCGCTCGTGCATCAATGGCAGCGCAAATCATCAACCCGCCTGCCAACCATATTGCGCCCTTTATAATTGTTGTTATTGTTAACGCCAAAGCCCCATGTTCCAGTACTTTTGCCATTTGAGTGTCATTCGAATTGACCGGACGATACCGACACTGTCCCCTCCCCAATCTACCTTTTAACGGCTTATTCTACTGGAATATTGCCTTAAATGCCTAATTTCCTGTGATATTTTACCTCGAGGAATTAATTAAGGTTATTATGGGGTTAGAGCTTGGTTTGGGCTCAACAACCACTGACATTTCGCTCCCAATCGTCAAAACTGCCATGGCACACGTCGCATTCGGCCGAAGTGGGACAATGATCCCGGGGTTTACCTCTGGCAACACCACCATCATGACAACTGGAACAGCTTCTGGACGGTATGTTGGCGTGTAATACGGAACTGCTGGCGATCCGGCTCCAACTGTCCACGCTGTGACAGGCCTGGCAATTATCGTTGGTCAGGGGATGATTGTTCGATTTACTGTGGCAATCCGCACAACCGCCATTGACCTGGTTATGATCCACCGTAAACACATCTTGCCAATTGCTCCCCGGGGTGTGACATGCGCCGCACACATTGGAGGTATCCGCGTGATTGGGGGACTTGTCCGTGGCGTGGCAATCTTCGCAATTCCCATTGACTTGATCATGATCTACGGTAAAGACCGCATTCCATTGGGCACCGGCGCTATGGCAAGCTTCGCAGACATCGGACGTATTGGGATGGGTGGGCGATTTATCATCCCGATGGCAGGATTCGCACGTACCGTTGACTTGAGCATGATCTACGCTGACAACGGGGATCCATGCCGTATAGTTATGGCAGGCCTCACACACATTCGAGGTATTAATGTGTGCCGCGGATTTGCCGGTGGCCGTCGTACCATTGTGGCAATTGAAGCAGGCTTGCCCCGTGACAGAAGCATGATCGAACTGGGAATTCCAGTCCGTTGTATTGTGACAGGAATCGCAAGGTTCGGCGGTGGGCAAATGATTGGGGCCTTTACCAATGGCGATCACATTATTATGGCAATCGGCGCACACCCCCAATACCTGGGCGTGATCCACCGTGTTGACCTGCCATGAGCCTCCCTCCGTGTGGCAAGCTTCGCACACGTCACTGGTATTGATATGGTTTGGCGATTTGCCAGTTGCAGTGGTGCCGTTGTGACATTGAACGCAGGGTTGCCCCACAACATCGCTGTGGTCGAATTGGGACGTCCAATTGGTAGTATTGTGACAGGTGTCGCAGGGCTCTGCCGTGCTCAGGTGATTGGGACCCTGCCCTATGGCGATGACGTTGTTGTGGCATTGGGCGCAGGTTCCATTGACTTGCGTGTGGTCGACTTGAACGATTTCAGCCCACCCTTCATAGCGATGGCATGACTCGCAACTGTTACTGGTATTGATGTGATCTCCGGGTTTACCGGTGGCATCGGTTCCATTGTGACAGCCGTAACACGGTTGCCCCAACACACTATTGTGATCAAACTGCGACTCCCAGCTTAACGTGTTGTGACAAGTATCGCAGGGTTCGATGGTATTGATATGGTTTGGCCCTTTACCGATGGCATCCACATTGTTATGGCAACTTTCACAGATCCCAATCACTTCGTCATGATTGACGTCTACAGCCGGTTGCCAGGCCGTCGCGCTATGACACGCAGCACACCGGTCGCTGGTATTTAAATGCTCTGGTTGTTTACCGGGCGCGGTGACGTTGTTATGGCAGTCTTCGCAGTTGCCCAGCACCTGGCCGTGATCGACCACCACCACCGGCACCCAGTCATTGTAGTTATGGCAAGCTTCGCAAAGATCGGTCGTACTCACATGATTGGGGGATTTGCCGGTGGCATCGATACCATTATGGCAAGTGACACAGGCCCGGCCGTTAATATTGGCATGATCGAACGCGCGTGCGTTCCAATCCTGCGTCGTATGGCAGGTATCGCACTCCATTGTGGTTTCGATATGAGTAGGCCCTTTGCCGATAGCAATAATGTTGTCATGGCACCCGGAACATCTGCCAAGCACTTCGTCGTGATCCACCCGGATAACCGGGGTCCAGCCGTTGGGAGTATGGCAGGCTTCGCACAAATTGGAGGTACTGATATGATCCAGCGATTTACCTTGCGCGCTGAGCCCATCGTGGCAACCAAAGCATTGATTCGTTACCGTAGAATGATCCATGACCGCCGTGGTGACAAAGCCATTAGTGGTGTGACAAACATCGCAGGGCAGATTATTGGTAGGAATGTGAGTCGGGGGCGTTCCAGGGGCCATTATATTGTCATGGCATGATTCACATAACGTGGATAACGATTCAAATACGCCACCAATATGACATGATTCGCATTGCACGTGTTGATGATCACCGGTGAGATCAAAACCCGTGATCATGTGGTCAAAGGATGCCCGATTCAGTTGTTCGTCAAACAAGTCGTTTATATTGGCGCCATGGACGGACAAGGCCATACACATCATCATCGCTACCTGAGCCGCTCGTTTCGCCAGGATACGCACCGCCGGCATTCCATTCATTCCGTCCATAAAACCGCCCTTTTAAAGCCAACAACATTGCCAACATCCCGGCCTTTACCGCAGCGAATTCATTTCTCGTAAACGCTGATAATTAGGTAACCTGCCGCTTTGATCGATTGCGGCACAGTGCCATGGCGTAAAACACCATGTAAATCAGAGCGTTCCATACGAGGAACGGTTGCAATCTGGATTCACAACAGGATTTGAGCGCCGCACGAATGCGCCAAGTGTTTAAGGGATGAACAGAAGAAAGGGTTATTTTATTTCAATATCTTTAAAAGATTTTGTGGTATGGCATTTACCACATTGTTTGCCCAGTTGGCCATTGTGGTTATCGTCTTTTTCATGGCAGCCGAAACAATTGGTGGGTAATTCAATTTCGTCTTCCACAGGATCTTTATGACACGCATGGCAATCCAGACCGTCATGAGCGCCGTCCAATGGATAATCGGTTTGATTGTCGTGATCGAAATTCCACACCAACCAGTCCAGAGGTCCGTGGCACAATTCACATTGCTTGGTTAATTTAAGCTTGTGCACATCGTCTTTTTTGTGACAGGCATAACACATGATTTCCTCGTCTTTATATTTTCCCGAAGCATGGCAATCCTCGCAGGTCAGCAACGGATGGGAACCCAACAAGGGGAATTTGGTAATATCGTGATCGAAAACGACCTTTTTGATCCAGCTTTTTTCTTCGTGACACTGGGCGCAGTTATCACCTTCCTGGCCATCATGCACGTCATCAAATTTATGACACGCAGAGCATTTCTGCGGGGTTTTTTCCTTAAATAAATGCCCTTTGTGACAGGCATTGCATTGCAGTTCTTTATGTTCGCCTTTTAGTTTAAACGCAGTATCCACGTCATGGTCGAATTTGACTTTTTTCCATTCTTTTTCTGTATGGCAATCGCCGCATTTTTTACCGTACAAACCATGATGTGTGTCATGGGCTTCGTGGCAGCCGTAACAATGGGAGGGAGTTTCATCCTCAAATACATTGCCTTCATGGCAGTTCTTGCACAACAGCCGTTTGTGGGCGTCTTTTATTTTGTAATCGGTATCTTCATCGTGATCGAACTCGATGCGTGACCAGCGTTCGTCGTTGTGGCACTCGTGGCATTTGATGCCGTGATCCCCTTCGTGGACATCGCTTAGATAGTGGCAGAAATAGCAGTTTTTAGGAGTGTCCTTGTATCGCTCGTTGACATGGCAGTACTGACAGCCAACGTTTTTGTGGTTGTATCTCAATGGGAAATCCGTTTTGGCGTGATTGAAATATGACGGCATCCATGCGGATTCTATATGACAATTTTCGCATTTATTGCCCATGCTATTTTTGTGCGCGTCGTCTTGCTCATGGCAGTTTATGCAATTATGTTTGGGAAGACGATAAAACCGTTCTTTTTTATGGCAGCTTTTACATGGAATGGAGACGTGATTGCCGCGAAGCTTGAAATTGGTGCGATCATGGTCAAAGGTTTCTTCGTCCAATTGCACAATATCCATATCGCGGCCTTTGTGTTCGGTGTGGCACGAATGGCATTCCCTGTCTTCGATGGCGTGTATATGACCGTGGAATCCGGATTCCTTCTTGATATCGTTATCTATTTCTTCGTGACAATCGCGGCACAACTTTTTTTGTTTGGTTTTATCGAAAGGCTCATGGCATTTTTCGCATTTTTTTTCGAATCTAGCATGCCCCTTAATCAAATCCCCAGGCTTGACCAGCCCTTCCATTCGCTGGATGGGATCCTGCGCATAAGCGTTGGGAACAAATATAGCAATGGAAAAGACAATGGCGGAAAAAAGAAGGACAAGCCTCGGAAAAAGCGTGAGCATAGCAATGGATTATTAATACATATGCACCGCTAACACATGAGCGCATCCGGTGATAAACAATATATATAACAACGGAATATGCAAAATTCGCCAGCGCACCAAAACCCTTTCATACACGTGTACATGGGCAATTTGTACCACCGAATTGATGTGTTCGCGCAACAGTCGTTTCTCTTCGTCTAAGAGATTTTTATACACATGCATGGTCCAGCCTTCTTCTTGGGCGTGCACTTTGAGCATTTTGGCCATATCTTCCGAAGCCGTGACATAGCAGGATGCAGCCGCCGCCCGTATCGCCAGAAATCGCAGGGGCAACTTGATAAACGATTTGGGGCCCGCCAGACATGCCAAAGCGAACGTAGACAACCGCCGCTCGATGTTATCTACAAACTCGGACCGATATTTGCGGATCGATTCGATCAATGCAATTTCCGTATCTTTGATAGTGGTTATTTTGCTGTGCAGTCCATAGCCGATCCGCGTATAAATGTATCGGCCAAATAACCCACTGATCACGACCAGCATCATGGCCACGAAAGCCATGGTGCTGTTAATGGAACGCAATGAAAAAGCTGAGTGAAAGATTATGACAAACGGGCCTACTACGCCGCCAATGAGGTGAAAGTAATACCATCCTTCCATTCCACCGAATTTTTTTAAAATCTTGACGCGTTTACGAAGTGCATATACCAACGTCACCAGCATTAAAATGCCGCCGGTAAGACCGGAATTATAGGTAAAATCAAACGACGCCCGAAAATTGATTTGGCTCCACTGTGACCAGCCATAACCGATCAGACCAATAATTGCCGCCGTAATGAGCATGACCACACGTGTCTCAACCCGGGAGCGGCGATCGTTTTTACCAGTGAAATGAGTGGGATATTTCGCCGCCAGCAATGCTGTCGCACCAATTATCGGAGAGGCGCTGCCGCCAGGCGCATTTAAACCACTGGAATTTTTGCGCGGGTTTTGATCCGTCCGGGACTGAGTATTATCACGTTTAGGGGAATCCGTGCTCTCCGGTTTCACATCCGCTGTACCGGTCGCGCCGCCTCCCAAGACACCCAAATCGGCGTCGTATGCCGTCATCGAATTCTGCCCCAAAAGTGTGGTTTTATTAATATCGGTTTTGAACTTTGACATATTGACGCTACTTCCTTACCACTTTTTCGCGTTAGGTACTGGTTCTAACAACACTAGTTCTTACAACAACGGATCATTAACACACTTTTGTCAACGCACTGCACACTATCAAGAACCTGGAAGCTCGTTTGCGGGAGCGCCATTCGTCAAGTCCATTACTTTTTTCTCTAAAACGGCGTAACGGGCATCGGACTCCGGCATAGTCGTCAACGCCTGCTTCCAACTCTCCAACGCCCCTTGGTGATTTTGTTGGCGAATCAACGCATCTCCGCGATACATATCGATTAAATAGGGCTGAATCGTGATATCGTCCTTTATATTCGATAATAAATTCAATGCTTCATTCAATTCCTCGGGTTCGCTGCTTTGGCTCAAAATGGAGGCTAAAACCAAATTCGCACGCGAGTTATCGGGATGTTGTTCGTGAATGGTTCTTAACGTTTGCAGCGCGTCGGGGGCTCTGCCCAATTCTTTGTAGGTTTGGGCAAGTAAAATACGATTATCGACGTTATCGGGATCGGCTTTGACCTTTTCCTCTAATCGGCCTACCAATGCATCAATCGCCGGAGCGCCGGTTTGCTGTTGGCCGGGTGCAGCAGATCCTGCCTGGTCGAATACATTGGGTTGTGAACCGGGGGGAGCTAACGTAATAGGTTGAGAAGACGCATCGTTGAGCATCTCAGACGCGGGGTTTTGCTCCATCAACGTCGCTGTGGATGACGATTGTGTTGATTTATAATCAAACCACACAACCAAAATCACGATGCTCAATACCAGAATCGAGAAACTTACCGGGTGACGTACGAGCGATGTCAGCATTGATTGTGATTGCGCCAAAATTTATCCCTCGATTGCCTTGTTGTTGATAGCCTTATTTAACATTGCCTTGTTTAACACTGCCTTGAGTTTTC
>JAJDNG010000081.1 GCA_022340845.1 Gammaproteobacteria bacterium
ATTCGGAGCGGTGTCCATGCTGGCCCAAAACCCGAACCGAGTCTTTGAGGTAGTCTTGTACATAAAGCATTTGTACCAGGACGGTTCCAGTGACCGCCAGAGGTGTGGCTAGCAATAAACCGAATAGGCCATAAAACACGCCCATAAAAAACTGGGCGGAAAGCAACAACGCTGGCGGCATAGCGATAATGCGTTTTTGAATCAGGGGCGTCAGGAAATTGCCTTCAATAAATTGCACCACACTGTATATTATCAACGCGTAAAGCGCCATCAACGGCGACTCCATCAATCCGATCAACATGGCCGGTATCACCGAAGAAATAGGACCGATAAACGGCACGAATGTGAACAAGCCTGCAATCACTCCCAGCACTAGAGCCAGCGGCATGTCTATCAATCCCAGCGCTAAAGTGGTTAGCACCCCCACTATGGTCATAGAGGCGAAACGTCCGACTAACCACCAGCGTAAGGCATGGCCCAGGGCATCCAATACTTCCGCCGCACGCCCCCGAATGTGTTTCGGTATCAGATGCAAAAATCCGTGCACATACATTTCCGGCTGTAGAGCCAAATAAAATCCGATAAAAGCAATTACAAAAATATTAGCGATTGCCTTGAAAGTGGTTGAGAAAACCACGGTGACATCTGCCAGGATTTCCGGCGCACTGGGTTTGAGACGTTCAATGAGTTCGATATTCTTGAGTAATTGGCCCCAAGGCTGTGCGGTAATCATTTTGTTTAACCGGTCCACGGCCAAAGGCAACCGGTCTGCGAGTTCCGAAACCTGATCACTGAAGCGGGGACCGGCCAACATAAAAAACGCCATCAAAGCCGCCAGCAATAACAACATGACTGTTGCCCGCGCTATGCCTTGCGGTATACGCATCCACTGTGTCATCAACATAGCCAGGCCATCCACTAATATGGCGAATAATATGGCTGCAAAGATAACCAGAAAAATTTGCGCCGCTGGCCACAGGGCGAATAAAACCAGGGCCAGCAATACCAAGATACCCGTAATCGCTATCGAGGACTTCTTTAACGATTGAGTGTCGGTCATTATTTTTAAGGCGCTCTCACCGTGGAGATCGGCGAGGAGGAAGGGGGCCGTAGCGTTTTCGTTTCAATAGGCGCTCGCGCAATGCGGGACTGGCACCTAAAATCGTTCCGGCCACCAACGCCGCAATCATGACGTCGGTGGTACGTATGCCGCTTTTACTTAAACTTGCACCGACAATCTCGCCAAGGTGGGTGGCGGTATCCACCAGGGTTTGTGCCTCGGTATTTTCCTCTGGCGGCTCGATCGGCGCCTGGGGCTGTGGAGTACTGCGCCAGTATAATATTGTGAGCCACGCGCCCAGAAGCGACAGCAATAGTATTCCGCAACCAACGATAAGCCCGGCCACCCACGGAACAAACACTTCGCTCAACGAAAGATAACTTCCGACGGCGATGAATCCCAGACCGCCCAATGCAGCCCAACCGCATAGGACGAGTATTAATGTTCTCGCCATGATGCTGTGGTACCAGGTAGTCAATCGTTTAACACCCCGCGCCACGATGTCGCCCGCCACACGCCTCCACCACGACATAGCGTGACTTAGTGATGGCGGCGGTCTAACAGCATGCCGGCGACGAACCCGACCCCGAACGCCGTCAGCACGCTCGTTAAAGGGCGCGACTCAACCTCCCTGCCGAAAACACCGTACGCCTCTTCCGCTCGCTCACGCACTGATTCGCCTGCCTGGCGGGCGCGATCATAGGCCTGATCAAATGCTTGCTGCCCCTGGTCAAGGCCAGCATCTTTTATGGTTCTCACTAAAGACGCCATATCTTTTCGTAATTCCGAAATATCCGATTTTAGCTTGTTAAGTTCGCTAGTGATATCTTCATTGGCCATTGTGTTACTCCTTGTCTTTACAGCTGTCGCGTTAATACAAACCGGCTTAACTCGACCCAAAAAGCTCGCCGATAATATTAAGCGCGGTTCAAATAGATCAATTCCGCTATTACTTTGCAGTACCCCAATGTTGCTAAAAAAGTGTTGCTAAAAAAGTGTTTCTAAAATAGTGTTGCTAAAATAGTGTCGTTAAAAAAGTATCGTCAATAAAGTGTCTTTAACATATGCCATTGAGCTCTACGTACAGAGGGTAATTTTTCTGAAGATAAATTCGCACCTCCGAGGCCATGTAATTTGAGTTGTGAACGTGTATTGCAACCAAGCACTGCGTTTACCGGTAAAAATAAGTTTTCCCTGGTAACCCCAAAAACACCCAATAAAGGATAAGCGCGCCCGCACATGCGCACATTGACAAATATCAAGAACCACTTAAAACTACGTTGCATCGGCAAGCAAGAATGGTTCAGTTTACTTGGATGGCTAGAAAAATCTGAAGAGTCGGGAATATTCGTTGGATACTGCACAGGTTGTTCGAGATGCTATCCATGGATGAGTCATCGTTATTTGAATCTCGGTGGGCGGCTGCGCCAGTATAGAATGAGAATAAAACCGAATAACATACCGCCAAGGTGGGCAAAATGAGCCACCCCCGCCTCGGACCCGGTAACGCCAGCCCAAAGTTCAATGGCAGCATAAATCGTTACAAACCATTTTGCCTTTAATGGCACCGGCGGGAATATCAGTATGAGCACTTCATTGGGAAACCGCATTCCAAACGCAAGCAATAAACCGAATACCCCGCCGGATGCGCCTATTGTTGGATAAAAACCGCCGCTCACGCTAGAAACCAACAGTTGTGCCAGGCCGGCGCCAAGCACACACACAAAATAATAAATCGTGAACGCATGGGAGCCCCATACATTCTCCATGCGCGATCCGAACAGCCACAAGGCATACATATTCAGAAGCAGATGCATCACACTGCCATGTAAAAAACCGTACGTTACCAACTGGAACAATTGGAAATGCGGTTGCATGACCGGCATATGCAACGGCCACAGCGCAAAATTGGCAATTAGTTGAGGGCCAAAGGACATTTCCAAAACATACATTGCCCCGTTAGCGATCAGCAAGAACGTGACCACTGGCGGAACTATTGAGTAGGATCTGTTGAAACCAGTCATTAGGAGATTCTTAAGTCTGCCACGCTTTGGTGAATTTTACTGTGGTTGCGATAGGTTTCATTCAATTCAGGTCAGTAGCAGCGGTAAAAGCCCCACCAGCCCGAACAGAATCAGGTAAAAGGCCACAATGTAGCTCAAAAGTTTCGGCCAGATAAGAATGGCTATGCCCGCGAGCAGCGATATTATCGGCGGACCAGCCATAAAAAAGTCTATACTCATTTCAGCTCTCCTGTCGTCACATATATGGTATATCAATATTCTATTGTAAACAGTAGCTGCACGTTGCCCAAGCATCGAATTCCATAAAATAACAATATAAAACGGGCTATCGCCAATCACTGTCTGAATTTTTGTCGCGCCAGCATCTCTGCCATCTTGTCACCGCCCTTGAAGCTCGTCTTATCGATGGGCGTGGGCTAC
>JAJDNG010000102.1 GCA_022340845.1 Gammaproteobacteria bacterium
TGAACGTCCGTTGGGTGTCTTTCGCCGTACATTGGATTCGGGCGGAAATTCACGAATAAATTTTGCGCACCGGGCGGATTGTGAAATTGGCCACCACCAAAGCCCAACGCAAGTTATTCTTTAACCGGCGCAAGAGTAAAAAACGACTGGGGTGGTTCAGTGCCGACGAAGTGAAAGCCGTTGCCAGGGATCTCAATGTCGAACCCGCGATCGTGCTCGAGATGGAAAAACGCATGAGCAGTCAGGACACCTCGTTCGATGCGTTCAGTGACAGCAGCGACGATGACGACTTTGCCCCGGCGCCTTCCGGATATTTGCAAGACCTCAGTCATGAGCCTTCGTTACAGCTGGAAAACACCGACTGGGAAGAGCACAACAACAACCGTTTGCAACAAGCCATGGAAACCCTGGATGAGCGTAGCCAGGACATCGTCAAACAACGTTGGTTGACGGACAAAAAATCCACGTTGCACGAGTTAGCGGACAAATACAACGTTTCCGCGGAGCGTATTCGCCAGCTGGAAAGCAACGCCATGAAAAAAATGAAATCCACGCTGATGGCGTAATCCGATTTCCTTTCCAACTCTGTGAGAAAGATTAGGCCGCGTTTCGCGGCCTTTTGTTTTTGGTTAAAGGACTATGCTGCTCACCGCCAAGACGCCAAGATTTATTAAGGCTGACAGTAACAACTTAAAATACGGGGTGGCTAGAGATCACCAGCGATTTGCGCTCTGGATGTATTGGCGGGTTTTTCGAAAATATTCCAAGATTATTGGCTTGGAAACTCAGTGCTGGTGGCCTTCAGGCCCATGCACATGACCGTGTGAGACTTCCTCGTCAGTCGCATCGCGCACATCCACCACTTTAACGTCAAAATTCAGATCCACACCGGCTAACGGATGATTCCCATCGATGGTGATCTGGTCGCCCTCGACATTCATCACAGTGATCATGACGTATTGCCCTTCCGGGGTTTGCGCATGAAATTGCTGGCCTACTTGAATCTCATCGTTGGACTCGAACGCGTCCTTGGGCACCACTTGAGTTAAGGCATCATTGCGTTGACCGTAGCCGTCATCAGGGGCAACGCTGACTTTCACTTCATCACCGCTTTTTTTGCCGTCTAAGGCATTTTCCAGGCCTGGAATAATGTTTTTTGCACCGTGCAAGTAGGTAAATTCACCACCTTGGGATTGGTCTAATACATTGCCGTCTTTGTCCGTCAGAGTGTAGTCCAAGGTAACGACTTTGTGCTTGGCTATTTGCATGAAAAAGCTCCTTTGTTTTGCGGGAGATTGATTGTTTTGCGGGAGATTGGCCTGAGCCTTAGGTTGAAACGTTCGACTATAACACACTATAGACAATGATGGCGAATTATGCGCCGATGCAAGAATCGCGAACAGCCAAAACCGGCGCGAATTGTGAAGGGTCGGCCTGAGTGTCGCATCCGTTTTTGGTCTTTTTCGCGCATACCTCCCGTATTTTTCCCGAGTGTCGGTCCTATCACCCGAGAATCATTTCGGTAAGCATTGCCCATCGAGTACAATGCCGTACGGAAAATATATGGGTACGACAGGGATAACGCGGGGAAATCGCGAAACTGCGATAACTTATTGATAATTAAGTACAAGGATGCGCCGCGCCGGCGTTCAGAGAGGGGCGTTGTGTTCCACAGGTCATCTCGTTGCGATTGTTTGTACCCGTTCGTTAAAAGCCTGTAAAATACGCAGGTTTTTGCTCAGTAAAGCATTTCACCGTGTCAGTGAGCATGACCAACAATGAAACCAGGAATACAAAAAACTCAGTGGTTTGCTAGTGGTTAGTGACTGCTACTTTGAGGTAAGAGGAATAGTGAGATGGACTCATCTGAGGCAGTACAAGATACCCGGGAACGGATGCGCCGGATAATAATCAATTATTTGGATAGCCAGGATATCCATTACCAAGATACCAATTTTGACAAATTGGAAGAAATCGGCATCGACTCATTAGGAATGCTAGACGTTATTTTCGAAATCGAGGGTGAATTTGGAGTGCAAACGGGTGAGATTGACAGTGAAGTGTTGGAAAAGATTACCACCTTCGACGGCTTGGTTGAACTGGTCGAATCGCTAAAAGCGTGATTTTGTCGACAATGTCGAATTGGTCATTCCCGTAAAAAACAAAACGTAAAAAACAACACCTAAAGAACAACACCTACAGAACAATAAGTTTGAGAGCATAAACAATGGCAGATGTAAGCAACGCTGTGGCGATAACAGGGATGGGGGTGATTTCGCCTATCGGCAACGGGGTGGAACAATTTTGGCAGGCTTCCGTGGCCGGGCGTTCTGGCATCCGGAAAATCGAGCGTTTCGATGTGTCTAAATTTGCCTGCAAGGTAGGCGCACAGATCGATGGGCTTGAAAACAGTCCTTATTATAAAAATTCCTGGAAGGCGCTTGATCTTTCCGGGGCAATGGCACTGACGGCGGCATCCGAGGCTATGGCTCAGGCCAAAGTGGATCAGGGGCACGAAAACAGTCGTCGCTTCGGCATATTCATCGGCACCGGAACAGGCAGCATAACCACCCATGAAGCGTCGGTGTGCAAAGTCGTGGCCGGCGAACGGCTGCATCCGTTGTCGATTTTGCGGGCCATGCCCAATGCGTCTCTGTTAGAGTTGGTGTCACATTGCGGATTCGGTGGACCTTCGGCCACTTTTTCCGCAGCCTGCACTTCCAGTTCACATGCCATTGGTGAAGCATTCAAGGCCATGCAAGCCGACCGCGCCGATCTGATTCTCGCCGGTGGTACGGACGCGCCGCTTTCCGGTCCGTTGTATGCCGCCTGGAGCGCTATGCGGGTGATGTCAAATTGGAGCGGTGATCCGGCGGGTGCCTGCCGGCCTTTCAGCAAAGACCGCAGCGGTCTGGTGTTGGGCGAAGGGGCGGCATTTGTGGTACTGGAAAAAATAGAGCACGCCAGAAACCGCGGAGTTGAACCGTTAGGTTATGTGGTGGGTTATTCTTCCAACACTACGTTTGAACATTCCACCCGCCCCAGTGTGGAGCCGGAACAAATCGTCATGCAGGCGGCCATGAATGATGCCGGCATCACTCCCGAGGAAGTCGCCTATATTTACGCTCACGGTACCGGCACCAAAGCCAATGACGGCACCGAAACCCAGGCCATCAAAGCGGCGTTCGGTGACACTCTGGCCTATAAATTAGCAGTATCTTCCCCCAAATCCTGTTACGGACATACCTTGGGTGCCTGCGGCGCGTTCGGTTGTGTAACTACTGTTTTGGGGCTACGCCACAGAATCGCCGTGCCGACCATGAACCTGGCTGAACCGGATCCGGAATGCGATTTGAACTACGTACCCGGCGAAGCGCAATCACTGCCCGAGGGCGATTATGCGTTAGTCAATGCGTTTGGTTTTGGCGGCAGCAATGCGACCCTGGTGATAAGCGCGTAGCAAACACCAAATCCATCCGTGAAAAAGGCATAGCGCGTTTAGTTCTGGCCTAAGGTGAAATAAAAAGTTGCGCCTTGGTCTACCTGCGCGTCGGCCCAAATCGAGCCGCCATGGCGGCGGATGATTCTTTGCACCGTCGCCAACCCGACCCCGGTGCCTTCAAACTCGCTGGAGCTGTGTAAGCGCTGGAATGCACCGAACAGCTTATTGGAATAGGTCATGTCGAAGCCGGCGCCGTTATCCTTGATGAAATAAACCGGCTTGCCATTTTTTCTTTGCATGCCGAAGCTGAACTTGGGATGTTCGGTTTTTTGGGTATATTTCCAGGCATTGCTCAGTAAGTTGTCCATTGCGATCTGCAGCAGGCGTCTGTCACCAACGGTAGTTAAACCCGATTGTATGTCGATGCTTATCTTTCTTTGCGGATTTTCCTGCTGGAGTTTCTCCACGGTGTCATGAGCCATGGCACTGAGATCGATGTTTTCCCACTGTATCTGGTCACGGGTCACTCGAGACAACATTAGCAAGTCGTCGATAAGCAAACCCATGCGGTCAGCGCCCGCGCAAATACGTTGCAAATAATTTTTACCCGTTTCATCGATGATATCCCCGTAGTCTTCTGCCAGCGCGTTGCTGAATCCGTTGATGGCGCGTAACGGTGCCCGCAAGTCATGGGATACGGAATACGAAAACGCGGCAAGTTCCTTGTTGATGGCTTCAAGTTCCAGTGCCTTACGTTTTAATTCTTCTTCTGTTTGCTTGGCTTTGGTGATATCCATGGTATAGCCTATCATCCCAATTGCGGTGCCGGATTTGTCGTATTGCATGGACAGTGATAAGTGAGCGATAAACGGCTCGCCGGTTTTTTTCAGCAAGCGGACTTCCACTTCGTGTTCCCCGTGTGCTTTGAGGGGGGCGATGATTTCGTTTTTCAGAAACTCGAACTCGGTTTCCGGGTATACAAATGAAATGTGCCGGCCAATGGCTTGTGCTTTGCTGTATCCGAATACGCGCTCTGCACCACGATTCCAGCTCGCTATCACACCTTCCAGGTCGGTGGAAACCACCGAGTCGTGGATTTGGTCTAAGATCATGGCTTGCTGCTCCAGGACCGCGGTGCGTTCATCCACCAGTTGTTGCAGATTGTCCCGGTGTTGTTTCAATTCCTGTTCAATGCGCTTGCGATCGGTGATGTCGATGAAGGTGACCACCGCGCCGACTGCCTTATCCTTGTGTCGGATGGGGTGTGACCAGTATTCCACGGGAAAACTGCTGCCATCAGCGCGCCAATTAACTTCATCATCAGCATGGCCGCTGGCGTTGTTTTTTAAAGCGATATAAATTCTACATTCGTCTTTGGGATACGTCGAACCATCGGGCCGGCTGTGGTGAATGAGGCTGTGGATCTCTTTGCCGATCAGCTCAGTTTCGTGTTGGTAACCGAGGATTCTCAAGCAAGCGGCGTTGGTGAAAGTGCATATCCCCTGCAAGTCGATACCGTAAATCGCTTCCTCGGTGGAATCCATTAACAACTGAATCTGGTCTTGTTTTTCCTGAATACTGCGGGTGCGCTCGGCAATGGCGTCCACCATTTTATTGAATGCCAGCGACGTCAAACCCACTTCGTCCCGGCGTTGCACCGGCAGCGATACATCGAAATTGCCCTCGCCTACGCTGGCGGCCGCTTCCGACAACGCTCGCAGGTTTCTGGTCAAATACAATGCCAGGGCAATAGTGGCGACAATGCTCAGAACGATTTCCATTGTGGCGATGGCGATACTGCGGTTGCGGGCGGATTGAATGGTTTGTCGCATTAAATCCAAAGAGAAGCCAATAAACACGTAACCTTGCAAACGTCCCGCCAACATAATATCGGCTTTTACATCGAACACGCCGTCATTCACTTTAGTCGGGTATTGATCGGGGACAGGTAACCTTGCACCGTCTATGTCGCCGACGAAGACCACAGGTCGATTTCGCAGATCGATTACTTCAACGTAGGCGACTTCTCTGTGCTCCAGTATGGTGGTGGCGTATTCTTCCAGAGAAGCATAATCCACCTCTACCATAAAAGCGCCGGCCGCTGAGGCAAATTGTTTGACCAGGCTGACGGCGGAATCATTGAGTCGGTCGGTATGGGTTCGATAAATAGTATCAACATTGTTCCATACCATAATGGATAACATCACCACTTCAATCATCACAATGCTTGCGATCAGCCTGAAACGAAGCGATTGAAACAATGATACGCGCACGGGATTTCTATTCCGTCAAATTGATCTGTTTTGCGGCCCATTCCAGTTGATCATATTCTGCGGGGGTGGCTTTGGCGAATCCTGGCCAGGAGAGGTGTTTGAGCAAGGCTTTGCCCTCTTCGCTGGACTTGAGGTTCAACAACGCGTTGGAGATGATCGCCGCGTCCTGCTCAGACACCGACGCTGACACGCTAATTGGCATATGCGGTGTGCCCGCCGTTTGGGCGATAATTTTCATATTATTTTTTACTTCAGGTTTGGCGCGGCTGTAAGGCGGCATCATGAGTGAGGCTGCGTCGGTCACGCGTTTATAAGCAGACAATAAAGACGCGTTATGGGTGGGTGTTGCCACCAGCGTCAGGTCTTTTTGCGGATCAATGCCATGGGCGCTCAGATGGGCCTTCACCAATGCCGTACCCAGTGCGATGGGATCAACGGTAGATAACTTTTTCCCCCGCAAATCGTCCAGGGTTTCAATGTTGCTGTCCTTACGGGTGACAATAACCGCGGGCATGGAAGGCGCGTCCACGCGCACCAGCACCCGGAAACCGGCCTGTCGCTGGGCGATATAATAAAAGTGCGGTGCGGTAAACAAAATATCATAGCGCCGGTCGTTAGTACGGCGGACAAATTCAGCGTAATTGGCGGCGGTTTCAAGCCGAACCGGTCGGCCAAGTGCCTTGGCGAGATAATCCGTCAACGGACCAAATCGCGCCACCAGTTTTTGTGGGCTGAGTATCGGTAAGAAACCAAACACCAGGGCGTCGTCGGCGGGCAATCGCATAGGCAATGCAAGACACAATAATACGCCGAGTACAACGGGAATTTTACAGCTCACCTTTGTCATTGGTTAACCTCCTGTTTAGCTCTGCGTAATGACTGGTCATTCGGTCAATGCAGCATAAATACTGCGGTATTTACTATGTTGATCGCATTGAGTGGGATTAATTGGGTGCGCTAGGCGGTTTGCCCGGTCTCACCCCAATACGATCCAAAGAGTGTGAAACTCCTCCAGAAAAGGACATGCTGAGGAATAGAGGGTAGCCTCGCCATGGTTAGCAATCCGTGTGATTTTGGAAAAGGTCTATGACACTGAAATTCCCAGGCAATTCGCCGCTGCTCTCCTGTGATCGAGTTTTTGCTGTTCATTATTTCGGAAATTGTCAAAAACACATGGAAAAATCTTAAAGAAACCATCTGCATTCCAATACCAGTGGTTAAATAAATAATAGCAGTAAGGAACGATTTTGATAGTTTGGACGGCCCGTAGCGACCGCTTAGATCCCGGCGCCGGGTCCAGTGGGGATTATTGATAGTGAGCAATTTTAACTTCAGGAGCGATGCGGTCGGATGCATCGATATCATCGCGCTGATTCTGGTGGCGGTTACCATAGCCGATCATCGCCACCGGAAGTTTAAAAAAGAAAACCGCACCGCCATCGTTTTGATTGTAACAGCCGATATCACCACCATGATCCTCCACCAGCTGCTTGCTTATACTTAGACCGAGCCCAGTACTGGCAGTGATTTTTCTGGCGTTCTCGCTGGATTGTTCCGCTTGGGCGAATTCATCAAAAATCGTCGCCATTTTTTCTTTAGCAATACCCGTGCCACGGTCGGCAACCTCTACGTAAACCCAGTCTGCTTTTACCACAATGCTGATTTCGACAATTGAATCGGCCGGCGAAAACTTTATGGCGTTAGACAATAAATTTACAACCACTTGCTGAATACGCTGGCGATCGGCATTCACCATGGCATGAATTGCGTCGTTGTTAAGTGTGATATCAATATGGAATTGTTCGGCAAACTGGCGTACTTCATCCAGGGCGTCATTGACTATATTCCCTATGGACTCAATAGCCATATGATATTCCAGCTTGCCGGATTCCAGTTTTTTTAAGTCCAGAATGTCATTGACTATCCACATCAAGCGCTGACAATTACGTTCTGCATTATTGAACAACTCCTTCCATGTCGCCGAGTGAACCGCGACTTTGCCACTGTCTAACAATCGTATAGATCCATATATCGCCGTGAGTGGGGTGCGCAATTCGTGAGTCATATTGGTGAAAAACCGGTTTTTATGTTCGCTGGCCAAAACCGCTTTGCGCTCTTCGCGTTTAAGAGCGGCATTTTTCACCATCAAAGTATTTATTAAAACGGAAATCAACAGCGCAATACTGAATCCCGTAGTATATAGTATTAAGGATCTCGAGCGGTCAGTCACCCAACCGAGTTTCGGTGCAGCGGCCAACATCCAACTGCCTACCGGTAAAGGAATAGACAGGGTGACATTATCGGGATTGTCAAACAGGCGGGCATCGCCGTAGAAAACTTCTCCCATAGCGCCGCTTGAATTTTTGCCACGCAACGCTATTTTTAACGTGTTTGTAACATCGAAAACACCAACTTGTTTAAAAAACGGCTCGACTTTAACTACAATACTGCTGATTCCCCAATAGCTATTATCAGGGTCATTAAGAAATATGGGTATACGACTGATAAATCCCTGGCCGCCTTGCACCAAATCCACAGGACCGGCAATGACCGTTTCTCCGGTTTCAATGGCAGTGCGAACGGCGCCGGCTTGGGCCGGATTGTCCAGATACCGTAGACCCAGGGCTTTTTCGTTTCCCTTCAGGGGATATATGTGTGAAATGACATTGTCTTTTGCCAGTCCCAGGTTTTGAATGAATGGCGCGTGCTGCATAATTTCTTTGGCGAATTGGGCAAACTCATCTTGGGTGATGTCCGGGTGAGAGGCGACATAGACCAGACTGCCAAGGGTAAGGTTAAGAGTTGTATGGATCTCATACTCCATACGGGTTCGCAGATCACCGGCCTGTGCCAGGACTTGTTCATGGAGATGGGCGCGTTGATTCGTTTTATCCAGTTGCACCGCGTAATAAACAAATGTGCATAGCACCACTAAAACCGCCAGGCTTAATGCGAGGATGGTCTTAGATTGCCCGGAGAAAGTGCCGGCGAGTTTGTCCATTCAGGTTTCCTAGTTCTCGATAGGTACTATATCGGGATTTCATTCCATATATTTAGCGCCCTCTAACATGGATGTGGGCGATATCCGGTTGATTTTATGGTGAATTAGGGGTTCACTGAAAAAGGCAGCGCTGATTTTAAGATACCGACAGGTAGTTAAGTCGTCTTACCCTGGAAGAAAACCAGTCACTATTCGGCGATTGTTGATCACCTTGGTGGTGGATGGGGGCAGCGTTTACAGATTCAGCAGGCTAATATTCAGCGGCATATTGGCAGGGTTGAGTTGGGAGTTTTGGTCGTAATAGGGAATCGTTCCTAAATACGCCAGCGGGAGCGTTTGTTTCAAGTATTCAATATTTTGTGCAGACACGGGATCGGGTTCGCCAAGAAGGTTGGCGATCCAGGCGGTGCCATGGCCGCGTTGTGAGGCAATCGCGGAATACGTTAATAATGTGTGGTTTAAGCAGCCCAGGCGGATTCCGGCGACCAGTATTATCGGCAAATCCAGTGCTTTGGCGACATCGGCCATGGTTTGTCGCTCGTTGATGGGTACCGCCCAGCCGCCGATGCCTTCCACGACGACGATGTCGCTTCGAGAGGCGATGCTTTTATATGCATTGGTGATGACTTCAATGGTTATGGGCTGATTGGTTTGCTCGGCGGCGATGTGCGGTGCGATGGCTGGCTCAAAAGCAAAAGGATTGATCAAGTCATAGGGCATGTCGAGGGAGGATTCCTCAAGCAGCTTTTCGGCGTCGTCGTTTCGCAAGCCTTGCGGAGTAATTCGGCATCCGGCGGCCACGGGTTTCATGCCCGCGACTTGGTAACCCTGTTGTTTAAACGCGCGCATTAATACCAGTGATGCAGTAGTTTTGCCGATTTCCGTATCAGTGCCGGTAATGAAGAAACCTTGGCCCATACCGCTATTGCATCCTGGGGTGAAAAGGCACTTGCTGTTCCCGCTGTGGCGAATGTTGCCGGTCGCCTTTGACGTGCGTGGTCCATGCATGGCCATAGACCACTTCGTAAGTCGCTGGCAGGACGTCATTGACGCGGAAACGTTCATATTCGGTTAACATGGATTGTAAGCGGCGCTTGCCGGTGAGACCTCGTGGGCGGGACGGCGAGGCGTTGTGCGCACCCAGGGTTTTTAAATCCTGCATTAAGGTGCGGGCATCCTGGTAAGTCATGGTGATGGTTTCCATGTCCATAACCGGATCGGCGAAGCGAGCCCGCAGCAAGGCATCGCCCACATCATGCATATCAATAAAATTGTGCACGTGGATGTTTTTATCGACGCTTTGCCAGCTCTGACGCAGTTCTTTCAGCGTATCGGGGCCCAGCGTGGTGAACATGAGCAAGCCGTCCGGTTTTAGTACTCGGTGTAATTCGGTGAAGGTGTGGTCCAATTCCGGGCACCATTGCAAGGTGAGGTTGGAGATAATCATATCCACACTTTGATCTTTGAGCGGCAAGTAGTCGGCATCGCCGCAGATATAACGCTGTTTGCCGGAAAGGGTTTTTTCCAGCCACGAAAGTTTGTTTTTCGCGGTGAGTAACATCGCCGGGGCGATATCCAGTGAAATGATGTGCGCTTTTTTATAGCGCTGGCGTAAAGCCGCTGTGCAGAGCCCGGTGCCCGAACCCAGATCCAATATGCATTGCGGCTGTAAGCGTACATAATCCAGGCGCTCCAACAGCCGCTTGCCCACTTCTTTTTGCAGCACCGCCGCTTCGTCGTAACTCGTGGCAGCGCGGTCGAAAGCCTGGCGGTATAAATGTTTGTCCAAGGTGGTGATAAGATCTTTTTTCATGTGTCTGACAAGAACTCGTGTAACGCTTGAATAAATGAATCCTGGTGAGAAATAAACGGCGCATGACTGGCGCCTTTGATGATGCGTAACTGACTATTATTGATACTCGCAGCCAACAGCTTTGCCGCGGCCACCGGCACCAGCCGGTCACGTTCGCCGCCGATGATCAAGGTGTCCATGTCGATGTTCTGCACCTGGTCACGCAGGTTTGCGGTTTGCAGAATGTCGAGACTTTTACGCAAGGCGGTTTTGTCCGGCTCGCCGTCGCGAAACACCTTGTTCCGCAACAAGCGGATTTCCTCCCGGGCATGATCGCTTCCCAATGCCTGAATGGCCAGAAACTGCTGGATGGTGTCTTTGTAGGAGCCGGCCAGTTCGCTGGCGAAGTTTTCCAAAATGCGGGTGTCCACGGCATGGGGCCAATCCGCGCTGCGCTGGAACTGCGGCGAAGTGGCTACCAATACCAGGCGGTCGAAGGCATTGGGATAACGCAATGCCATTTGCATGGCGATCATACCGCCTAGCGACCAGCCCAGCACGGCGGCACCTGACGGTATCAGGCTCACCAGTTCATCGGCCAGGTGTTGCAGCGTATACTCCGGCAATACGTAATGCGCGCTGCGGCCGTAACCGGGTAAATCCAGGATAGTGACGCGATAGTCGGAGCTGAGTTTTTCTGCCAGTGATTCCCACACATTACCCCCCATACCCCAACCGTGGATAAGCACGATGTGGTGAACGGGGCGGCCGTTGCTGTGGCCAAAGCTTTCACTGTAAATGCTCATCGAATCAGGTCCAAGGCTTCCAGCAGTTGATCGATGTGGTGTTCATCGTGGGCGGCGGAAAAGGTGATGCGCAAACGGGCGCTACCCTCTGGTACGGTGGGTGGGCGCACCGCGCTGATGAGGTACCCTTGTTCCAGCAGCGCTTCGCTGTAGCGCGACGCCGTTTTATTGTCGCCCAACACCAGCGGCTGAATGGGCGTGGCGGAGTCCATCAACGTCAGCCCCAGTTGTTGCGCGCCCTGGCGGAAGCGGTCGATCAGGCTACGTAGTTTGTCCCGGCGCCAGGTTTCCTGTTGAGCAAGTTCAAGACTGGCCCGGGTGGCTTCTGCCACCGCCGGTGGTAAGGCCGTGGTGTACACATAGCTTCTGGCCAATTGGATCAGAGTTTCGATCAAATCCTCGCTGCCCGCCACAAACGCGCCGAAGGTGCCCAAGGCCTTGCCCAGGGTGGCCATGTAAATAGTGGTGTCGTTACCGAGTCCAAAATGCTCCGCCGTGCCACGGCCGTTGTCACCCAACACACCAAAGCCGTGGGCGTCGTCCACCATCAGCCAGGCTTTGTGCTCAGCGGCCAGCCGCGCCAACTCAGGCAGCGGCGCAATGTCTCCGTCCATGCTGAATACGCCGTCGGTTGCAATGAGTTTTTGCGCCGCGGCACTTTTGGATAAATGGTTTTGCAGGGATTGCGGGTCGGCGTGTAGATAACGCTGCAGCCGCGCGCCGCAATACAAGCCGGCGTCGATGAGCGAGGCATGATTTAAGCGGTCTTCGAATACAGCGTCGCCTTTGCCGAACAGCGCGGTGATGACGCCCAGGTTCGCCATAAAACCGGTGGAAAACAATAGCGCTCGTGGTCGCTGTACAAATTCAGCCAATTCCTGTTCCAAGGCGTGATGCGCCTCACTGTGGCCGCTAATTAAATGCGAGGCGCCGCTGCCCACGCCGTAGCGTTCGGCGCCTTGTTGCAGGGCTTTGACGACTTGGGGGTGGTTGGCCAGACCCAGGTAGTCGTTGCTGCAAAAGGAAAGCAGCGGCCGACCATCGACCTGCACCACCGGCCCTTGAGGGCCGGTGATGACTTTACGCTGGCGATAGAGGTGTTGCTCCCGGCGCTCTTGTAAAAAAGCGCCAAGCCGGTTGGGATCCACAGAGATTTAACCGTTGCTGGCGGCGGCGGATTGACGCTGGCGGCGTTGCTGGGTATCGCCGCGGGGTTTTAGATTCAGAGTTTGCAGCATATTGAGATCATCTTCTACGCTGCGGCCCTTGGTGGTGAGGTAGT
>JAJDNG010000137.1 GCA_022340845.1 Gammaproteobacteria bacterium
CTAATACTGTAAATAAAGTCGCTTATCATGTGACTAGCAATTTCGGTGTTAAATTGAAGGGTTAATTCACTGAAATCGTTTACGGATCAACTGGTGCACACTTTGTTCCTGGTCGTTTGCCCCGCTATGCCTTCCTCTGTCGGCATTTTACCCTTTGTCCGTGGATTACTAAATGCCGATTTAGCGCAAAAGCTATAGCCCAGTTGATGCTTTTTACATTCAGGATGGTCAAAAACCTTAAGAATAATACCAGAACGCCCGCTAGGACGCAGTTTTTTTAACAACTTCGTCACAGTTTCGCGCCACTCGCATATCAAGCCAAGCCGTCGCATGCCGATATCCAGTTCACAGAAACATTGTGAGTAGGTTCTCATTTTTGATGGCTTTTAAAAAAAGCGTTAAACAAGCCGTAAACAAGGCTTTAAACAAAAGTGTTGTGGAGCAACCTCTCAATCCCGGTCAAAAGGCCGCCGCATTCGGTAGCAAATCGCTGTAAGTAAGATGCTGATTTTTCAACAAAAGGATTGCGAAAGTGAGGTTTGAAAAGGTTTTAGTAAAGTGTTTATGTATTGGTTTGTGCGCGTTGTTTACTACGCTGGCAGGCGCAAAACCACTTTCCCCCATTCAAGTCAGTATTATGCCCGCGAATACGCCCGCGCAAGGACAGCCGGTACAATTCGTGGTGCGCGCAACAGTGACTATGGATGCCGATAATGTTCACATCCTCGTGTCAGTGCCAGAATCACTGCAAGTGCTCGACGGTGAGTTGCAATGGCAAGGTCCAGTGTCAAAAGGTCAGGAAACGCTTTTACGTTTTTCCGCAATTCTCTCCGAATCTTCTACCGCCCTTGAGGAGGCTCCCCTGATTCAAGTTCAGGCTGCCGTACTATCAGGGGCGCAATTTGGGGGCAATCAAGGCAATGCACTTGGCCGCCTGGCTGCGAGCGCCCACTATGTATGGCAAACAGGCCTGGCCAACGTGGCTGCTTCCTCGAAAACCTCGCGCCTTAATTCTCGCCTTAAATCTCGCGTAGTCAAAGGCAATGGCATAACCGTGCATGAATTCGAATTGAGGCCATAGTGCATGCATTGTAAATCCTCCTTTTATTCATGGCTGATGTTGTGCCTGTTAGTTGCTGCGTTGAGCGGCTGCGGCGGCGGTAGTAGCGGCGAGTCTGCGCAAACCACCACGGCATCGGTCAGTGGTACCGTGCGATACGAAGATCGTGAATACAGCTATAGCGGATTTACCGGGAATAAAAGTTATAAGTCGGTTCGATATGCGGTCGTTGATCTTGTGGATGCTTCAGGCGCTGTAGTCGATACTACCGTGACGGACGAGCAGGGATATTATGAGCTTGCAGGCAGGGGCGCCAATATGTATGTTCGGGTATTAAGTATGACCTCTGAGGCTGCAGGTAGTCATATCGAGGTCAGGGACTATTATGGTGCGGTGTACGCCGTGCGGCAAAACGTTTCCGGTGAAGACGTTTTGAATTTTGATATCGCCTACGAGGATCGCATTGCCGGAGCGTTTAACATTCTGGATGTTTATACTAATGCGTCTTTGTTTGTGGAGCAAATGTCCAATACGCCTCTGCCGGCGTTGAATGTCCACTGGCAAGCCGCATCCAGTCGCTACGGCACTTATTTTTGTCAAACAAATTATGTGGGTGGCAGCTGTCCTCAGGGTAAAGGCATATATCTTCTGGGTGGTTCCAGCAGCGGAGGAGATACCGACGAATACGACGACGATGTGTTGTACCATGAATACGGCCATTACTTGGAAGCGGCTTACGGTGCGCAGGACTCCCCGGGTGGACGGCATTATTTGACGGATAATGACAGTGACTTGCGACTTGCCTGGAGTGAAGGCCTGGGTGGTTTTTTCCCGGGGGCGGTGAAAAGCTGGTTAAAGGAAAATAACCCTGAGCGCTTATCCATATCCAGCGGTAATATCAGCACGTATTTTGTCGATACCGTGGGTTCCACAGCAGCCATTTCCATTGATATGGGTAATCCATCGACGATGTTTTGCCTTTGGGGCGTGGACTGTTTTGTGTATTCATCCAGCGAAGTGGCAGTGGCAAAAGTATTGCACGAAATGCGCAAAGCGTTCGGCATGCAAGCGGTATGGGATGTCATCAGTGGTTATTTGCCCAGTGGTACCGTGCAGTCATCCACTTTGGAGTCATTCTGGGACGGCTGGCTGGAGCAGCGGGCGCCTGATGCTCAGGAACTCGGTACGCTACATAGCATTTTTGAAGACCGGCAGGTCTATTATCAAAGCGATGACTATGAATCCGATGATGACCACACCTTTACCCGTAAACTGACAGTGTGCGGTTCTGGAAGCTGCAGTGGCGAGTTGCATTACCTGTACAGTCAATCCGGTGCGGATGTGGATATGATTTCCTTTGATGCCCAAAGCGGGCGAAGCTACCTCATCGAAACCCTGGATCTCAGTAACGGCGCGGATACTTATATTCGTATTTTGGACGCCATGCAAAACGTGGTGGTTGATGCCACCGGCCAGACCATGGTGAACAACGATAGGCCGGGAACCGTTTACTGCTACACGTATGATAATCCCTGCAGAATTCACAACGACGATGCCATGCTCTCGTCATCGCTCACTTTTACGCCCCTGCAAAGCACCACATATTATGTCGAAGTGAGCACCTCATCTTCTAAGCCCGCCGCCGCCGGCCGTTACGGTACTTATACAGTGCGCATTGTAGAGCAATAGAGCGTAGCTATTCAGGCAAGTACAAAATATGTGGTAACCTTAGCCATAGCGAATCACGACTGCAGTTGTGAACTTTGTAGTTATTATGATAAGTGGCAGCACTAAGCGGGGAGGGCGATCATGATTAAATTTTACGGCTATAAAAAATGCGGCACCTGCCGCAAGGCGGAGAAAGCCTTGGAGAGTTACGGTACACCATATACCTTCATCGACATCACCGAAAAACCACCCGGCGCCGCAGCGCTGAAAAAAATGGCTGCCCAGGCAGGAATTGAGACGAAGAAACTGTTTAACACCAGTGGTGTGCAATACCGTGAGTTGAACATTAAAGAAAAACTGTCAGCTATGAGCGGCCAGCAAATCTTCGATTTGCTGGCGGGTAATGGCCGGCTGATCAAACGTCCCATTGTAACCGACGGTGCGAACACCACGGTGGGGTATAAAGAGGAAGACTTCAAAAAGACATGGGGCTGACAGCTAGCCACTGAGACGTTGGATTACCAGCCAAAGGCCAAATGCAGGGATTCCTTGAAGATGATGTCGGCTAAGTCAAGACCGAATTCCGCCGGATCGGCAATTCTTTTGATCTCCGGCTTTTGGTTGTGTTTCTCCCAAACTGTACTACCCAAATTGACATAGCGGAATTGATGGTAAGGTGTTTTCTGCTCGTCCAGTATCAACATGATAGTGGGCGATAAATGGCTTTTTTCCGAGAAAAACACCACCACTCCCACCTGGCCTGTATTGAGTTCCACCAAGCTGCCTATGGGATAGATACCCAGACACTTGATGAATTGTTCCACCAGGTTGGCATCGAATTCTTTCTCACGGTGTTTGTATATGTCATTTAAAGCGTTGAACGGCGTGGTTTCTTCGTGATAGACCCTTTTGCTGGTTATGGCGTCATAGACATCCACTATGCTGACGAGCTTGGAAAAATGACTGATTTGGCCATGACCCAGATTGTACGGATAACCGCTGCCGTCAAGGCGCTCATGGTGTTGTATGATGATATCCAAGGCGTTGTTACTCAACTCACCACGATTCTTCATCAACTCGTAGCCGAACACCGTATGTTGTTTCATCACACCGAATTCCTCGGTGGACAGCCGGCCGGGTTTGTTCAACACCTCCGTCGGGACTTTAAGTTTGCCCACATCGTGTAACAACGCGCCCAAGCCCAAGGTGTGAAGTTGTTCTTCGGGTAGATTCAAGCTACGCCCGAAAAACAACGACAATACACACACATTCAACGAATGTAACGAGGTGTATTCATCTTTGTTTTTCAGTTGGGTAAGCCACAGCAAGGCGGTAGGGTTTTTTACCACATTTTCCGCCAGTTCACTCACCAGTTGTTTCGCTTGTTTGATGTCAACATTTTTCCCCAGACGAATATCGTGCATCACCCGGGTAATAAACAATTTGGTGTTTTCATGCACTTTTATCGCCGTATTCAATTGCTGGCGAAAATCACCTAAATCTCTGGGCGTATTCAGGCGCTGGACTGATTCGGGTTTCGCCAGCTTGGTTGCAGGGGCCGCAAGGACGCGCTTGGGTGACACCGTAGTCCGGGACTGTTCTTCATCGATGTAAACGTATTCGCAATATTGTCCTAATTGTTCGATTTCTCGGGGTGAATTAATATAAAAACCTTGAAACAAAAACGGTGTTTCCACCCACGGCCGGTCCAATTGAGAGACATACATTCCCAATTGAATATCTTCTACAAAAACTTTGGTTTGTTTTAGCATTGTGCTTTTACAGCCGGAAAATACCGTTGAGTGAGCCTATTTGGACGCCTTTTTCGCCTGGAATAAATCACACGAAAAGGGGAAACACACCATTCCACTATGTCATGTCGGCGAAAACAGCAGATTATTTAGCGATTTTTTACTCTTGGAGCCGAATTAGAGTGTTTTTTTACCCGCTTTATAGCCGGCTTTGTAGCCGTTTTTATAGGCCGCATTGAGTAATTCGGCATAATGTTGCGCGTTTATCTCGTTCTGGCAGCTCACAATGGTGCGGTCGCTGAAATCCACAACGCAAAAAGCGTCTTGCTGATAGATCACATGGTAAGCTTGATCCGTTTCCATAGCGTATTCCTCAGGTTGGCATGATTGGGAGCATGACAGCGAAAATCCACTTTATTAACGGAAATACAGAGGGAGCCACCAATATGTCTTTGTGGGCCCCTTGAAAGTTCGTGTTTATTTGTTATGCTATAAATTATTATTGCACAATAATATTTCACGCATTTATGGTTTATTCTTTATTAATTTACTCATTAATTGTTTACTTATTAAGGCTGTTTCTATTCACTGATAATTGTTTTTTAAGAATGATATCTTGCGGCAGTGAGCCCAATAAGATGTTTCATTGTGTTTTCGCCAGGGTTGATTAACCGTAACACAAACATACCTGAAATTATGCGCAAATTAAAAAATCTCGCTATGTTTGAAAGGGACTGTTTCGCAATCTCTCAATTCTGACCTGCTATCGGGTAAACCTTATTTTTAATTTCCCTATGGTTTAACAAAATACGACCTATTAATTTACGCCTTGATTTTAAAAGTCTGACTTTATTTTCGACGGCAATAATAAGTTAATAAGCCAGAGCTATTCTTGAAAAAACTTATTTTCAATTCAATAAAAACACCGGATAAGGAAACCTATGTTGCACACTATTAATTTCCCCCGCCTGCAAAACGACCTGGAAACACTGGGTTCGATAGGGCGCAAGGAAGATTACGGACTGTATCGCATGGCCTTTAGTGATGGCGATATGCAAGGCAGAAAGTGGTTGATGGAACGCATAGAGGAATCCGGCTTGGAATTGTACGTCGATGAGGCGGCCAATGTGCATGGCCGGTTAAATTGGGATGGAAATACCCCCAGCGTAATGACAGGTTCGCACATTGATACCATTCCCGGTGCCGGTCCGTTGGATGGTGCGTTGGGTGTCGTTGTGGGTCTGGAAAGCTTGCGCAGTATCAAGGAACTGGGGTTAGATTTAAAATATCCGTTAGAGCTGGTAGCGTTTACCGACGAAGAAGGCCGTTTTGGGGGCATGTTCGGATCGCAAGCGTTGACGGGCCAATTAACGCCGGAAAGCATATTGAATGAAAAAGACCTGAACGGAATCACCATCAGTGAAGCCATGGCGGAGCGCGGCTACAACGCCATGGATGCCTTACGGGCCCGGCGCTCTCCATCCAGTTTGCATGCTTACCTGGAATTGCACATCGAGCAAGGCCCGGTGCTGGACAATCGGCAGATTTCCATAGGCGTGGTGGATGCGATAGCCGGATTGTTCAAATGGAATGTCAAACTCATCGGCACGGCCAATCATGCCGGCACCACACCCATGAATATGCGCCAGGATGCTTTACAAGGCCTGGCCGAAGTGGCTTCTCAAATCAACCGCATCCTGGAAGAATATGGCAGCGATCGCAGTGTGGCCACTATTGGACGGGTAGAATTATTTCCCGGTGCCGCCAATGTGGTACCCGGCAGCGTGGAGTTTTCCCTGGAGGTCAGGGATACCAACCGTGATGTTCTGCAAGTGCTGACCAATGCGTTTCAACGCACAATATCCGCCGTTGCCCGGCGCCGTCAATTGATGTTCCAATACGAAGTGTTGAGTGAAATTGAACCGGTAAAATGCGACCCCGGCATTGTGGAAACCGTAACGCAAACGGTGCAAGACCTGGAGATAGCTCACACCCTCATGCACAGTGGCGCTGCGCACGATGCGCAAATGCTGGCGAAAATCACGCGTGCCGGTATGTTTTTTGTGCCCAGCAAAGGGGGCCGCAGTCACTCACCGGCGGAATGGACCGATTGGGAACACATTGAGCGCGGTGCCAATGTTTTATTAAACACCTTGATACGCTTGGCAAAACAGTGAAAAAACCAACATCCAAAACCGATACTCAAGCGGCTGATACTGAATCTGGCATTCCCAATCCAGATGTTTCCAGTCCAAGTAAACCTCAAGGGATACACAAATCCAAAATACCCAAAGATGTGGATCCCAAATTCATCAACGTGGATCCGCTGGTCGATAGCTATCGGGAGTCTATCACCGAAACCCCGGCAGTCATTGAGTCCTTAGCCAAGCATCACACCGCCCTGCTGGTCATTGATATTCAGTACCTGGATGCCGCCCCGGGCCATGGCGTGTTTGCCGATTTGACCGCCAATTCCGTGCCCATGGAAGCGCAACAATACTATTTTAATCGACTGAAGACCGTGGTGTTGCCGAACGTTCGCCGCCTGCAAGACACCTTTCGCGGCCATGGGCTGGAAGTGATTCATACGCGCATACAATCGCTCACCCGCGACGGGCGTGACCGCAGCCCCGGCCATAAACGCTTGCGGCTGCATGCGCCGCCGGGTTCCAAGGAAGCGGAATTTCTCGAGGAAGTCGCTCCTACGGCGGACGAAATTATCATCAATAAAACCGCCAGCGGTGTATTCAATGCGACTAATTTGGAATACATACTACGCAACCTGAATATTACCGGATTATTCGTCACCGGCGTGTACACCAATGAATGCGTATCGACTGCGATTCGCGATGCCTGCGATCTGGGATTCTATGTCACCCTTGTCGAGGACGCCTGCGCCACGGTTACCGAGGAGTTGCAGCAAGCCACCATAAGAACGCTCAAAGACCGCTATTCACGGGTGTTGTCGACAGATGAAGCCATTAAAGAGATCCGTGTGGTCGTAGACGATATGTTGTGATTCATCAGTGATTGGCAGAATATCAGAAAACTCAATGTTCACGAGTAAAAATACTAGGAATGATTACATCAGGAGTAAAACATGGTAAGCCCAATTAATCCAATGTTAAAAGAACCATTGCCTGAAAAAGATTCCACGGCGGGTATCGAAAGACCATTGGCATTGTTAAAACACATTCCGGAAGATCCAGTGCCGTTGCTGGGGCTGGCCAATCACTCCATTGTGTCGGCAAGGCAGTTTAGTCACGAGCAAATTGTGCAGTTATGCCGGCTGGCGGCGAAACACGAAGCGGTCCCTGTGCAAACACGCCGGCCTCTGGTGGGCAAGATCCTAATTAGCGCGTTTTACGAGCCCAGTACGCGCACACGTTTATCATTCGAGAGCGCCTGGCATCGCTTGGGCGGTGACATCATGTCGATTACCGATCCGGCCACCACCGGCATTGCCAAAGGCGAGTCACTTTTTGATGTGGCGGAAATGTTGAACAACTACGGTGACCTGGTGGTATTGCGCGAATCCAGCAATGATGCTATTTACGAAATGTTAAAAGCCTTGCGCATCCCCATTGTCAACGCCGGCAATGGCACGGATGAGCACCCCACGCAAGCGCTGGCGGATATTTACACCATGTTCAAATGGCGTCCCGAGCTGATGGACGAACATGTGGCAGAGGGACACCGGGCTAAAATCGGTGTTATCGGTGTGCCCAGCCGGATGCGGACTGTGCGCAGCTTATTATATTTGCTGAGTCTGTTCCCGCGCAGTTTTGAGGAAGTGGTGATTTTTTGCGGCGAAGATGAGGTGTTTGCAAAAAATCAGCGGGAAAATCTCAAGGAATTGGGCCTGAATCTGCGGGTCAGCACCGAACTGAATAAAGAACTCCCCAATCTCGACATCGTATATATCAATTCCATCGCCTGGGTGGGAGATAGCTATGAAGAGTTAGGTAAGGAGTTTAAGCTCTCCGCTGCATCGCCATTAAAAAAAGGCGCTATTGTCATGCACCCGTTGGCCAGGGGCGATGAACTTGCCACGGACCTTGATGACACTCCCCACAATTGGTATTTCGCCCAGGCCCGCAGCGCGGTATTTATCCGCATGGCGTTGCTGACGTGTTTGGTGCAACTTAATTGGTAATGTTTTCATTAATCATGACTTCAATAGTTGTGAGATCAATAGTTATACGATCAATAGTCACGACTTCAAGACGACTCATACTCAAACACTAACCGAGACAAACATGGAGTTTAATGAACAATGTGTGGTATAGCAGGTTACATGCACGCAGATCCGGCGCGCCCGGTCGACCCGAAAGTGCTGTCCGCAATGGCGGCGATACAATATCACCGAGGCCCCAACGGTTACGGCTGGAAAGCCGTTCAAGACCGCGGTGTCGGCTTCAGTCACGCCCGCTTGTCAATTATCGATTTAAATGAGCAGCGCGCCAAGCAGCCTTTTTTGTCGACGGACGGCAATTTGCTGCTGGCGCACAATGGCGAGTTTTACGACTACAAACGCCTGCGGGCCGATTTGACTTCCCGGGGGGCGAACTTCGTCACGAAAAGCGATTCGGAACTCGTGCTGCACCTCTATCCACGGATGGATTTAGAGGCCATGTTGAAAAACCTGCGAGGTGAATTTGCCTTTGCCCTGTATGACAAACACAAAGACCGCCTGATACTGGTTCGCGACCGGTTTGGCATTAAACCTTTATACTGGACACAAACCGACAACATGTTAGCTTTCGGTTCCGAGCTGAAAGTGTTGTTCGCCCATCCCGAGGTTCCACGCCGGATTGATAGCGAGGGTTTGTATCACCAGTTAATGCAAACCATTGTCCCGGGCAGCACTCCGTTTGCTGGAGTTCATCAGATCAAACCGGGCCATATGCTGATCGTGGAAAGACATCACGGCCGCTTCCAGATCAGGGACGAAAAATATTGGGATATGGACTATCCGCTCATGGACGAACGCGGCGAAGACGCTTCCGAAGAGGACTATATCGAAGGCGTACGCGAAGGATTGTTGGAAGCCGTGCAATTGCGCTTGGAAGCGGATGTGCCCGTGGCGTGTTATCTATCCGGCGGCATTGATTCGTGTTCCATACTGGGATTATCCGCCGCCAGTCAACAGTCGCCTGTCAAAGCGTTTACCATCGGATTTGACGATGCCGATTATGACGAGACCGCCATCGCCAAAGAAATGGCCCAATCCGTTGGCGCGGATCAAGACATCATGATGTTGCAAGCCGATCACTTGTACGACAATTTCGAGGAGACCGTCTGGCATACCGAACGTTCCATATATAATACGTTAGGTGTGGCTAAAATGTTAATGAGTCGGCACGTTTACCAGGCCGGTTACCGGGTTGTGGTGACGGGGGAAGGTTCTGATGAGTTGTTTTCCGGTTATCCTTCGTTCCGGCGGGATATGTTTCTACACGGCTTGGATACTTTGTCGGCCGCGGAAAGAGCCAGTTGGGAACAACTGCTGGGCGAAAGCAATAAGTTGTTCAAAGGCGCTATGTTGGCCGAAGAAGAATGGCACGATGCGGCACTGGATAAAATCGTGGGATTTACCCCCAGTTGTCTGCAGCCATGGCTTTCCAGCTCGCAACATGTGCCAGGCTTACTCCAAAAAGATCGTGCCGCTCAGTTAAAAGACTATCGGCCCGGCCAGGCGATCGCCGATACCTTGGATGCCGATATGCTGACCGGCCGCCATCCTTTGGACAAAGCCCAATATGTGTGGATCAAAACCATGTTGGAAGGCCAAATCCTCACCTGGGGGGGAGACCGGGTGGACATGGCCAATTCCATGGAAGCCCGGCCGGCTTTCCTGGATCATCATCTGGCAGAATTTGCTACCCAACTGCCGCCGACCATGCGCATCCGTGGACGGACGGAAAAATATGTATTGCGCGAGGCCATGCGAGGCTTGTTACCCAAGGTGTTATACGAGCGGGAAAAGTTTGCGTTCATGGCACCGCCTGCGCACACTGATCCGAAAAAATGGCAGGCCATGAAAGCCCTGGCTGACCGGTTTTTATCACAGGAACAAGTCTCAGAGGCCGGATTATTGGATCCGCAAGGGGTCCAGGATCTGTTCGCGCTGCATGAAAACCCCGAAACCAGCACCGCCACGCAGGTTCAACTGGATGCGGTCATCAATCACATGATCAGCGTGCAAATCATGCATGAGAAGTTTGTGAAAACCGATGTACCCGCGCAGGCCATGAAACGCGCTGAAGAATTGTCCTGGTTGCCGGACTGAACGCCGTACTGAACAAAACATTACTAAAGTTTCAGCTTAAGTGATGCCGACGAAACACACCGCTGTCAACAAACAGTTAACACAACGTGAACTGCGAAGCCGTAATGACCTGGCTCGCGAAATCGTGAAGGATTTGCGCTTCGTCCTTCGCTATGCCCGGTCCCATTCCAAAACATTAGAAAAACAAAACGGGGTAAGTGAGGCGCAGCTGACGGCACTACGCCAGATATTGGCTTCACCCGGTGCCAAAGTGTCGGATTTGTCAAAGATGCTGTGTTTGCACCAATCCACCACCAGCAATATGCTGGATAAATTGGAAGATAAAGCATTGGTGAGGCGCGAACGCAATGGTTCGGATCTCAGAGCTGTGCGTCTTTTTCTTACCGCGAAGGGCGAGCAATTATTGTCACTGGTGCCGCCTGTGCAACAAGACTTTATGACTGTGGCCATGACACAAATGTCGGATCGGGAATTGAAAATCCTGCACAATGGCTTAGAGGTACTGCTGCAGAAAATGGAGCTTGCCGTTCGAAAATCCCCGCAGTCTCTGGTGTGATCCATCGCATCCGCAGACACCATTGACCATTTCACAACGTTTGATGAACTTTGAGCATGGGAATAATTCCCCGGTTTGGATTGTTAATTGCATCATAATCCGCGCGGTCGAATTTGACCCGCGAATAAACGCAAGTTATAGATTTTAAAGGAATTGTGCATCTGCCACAATTTGTCATTTTTCCTCCCCCGATTGCCCATTTTCTTGCGTTTTAATAGATCTATACCGGTGAAATATACCGCTGAATGAAAGAGGATTGATAAAATGCGAGCACTAGCAAGTCAGACGATCAACGACGTTACTCACAATAATGCCAACGGGAATGCCAGCGAAGTCGCCATCAAAGGGCTGTTTCGAGAGAGTGTCTACGGCATTTGTTTAAAATTGAAACGTCATGTATTGGCGACCCACCAGGAGTTGAGAACATTGCGCCGTTGCGCGGAAATGTTGCACGATCATTCCCAACGCATAGTGCACGTGGTCGCCGCTACCAGTCAAAAAAAGACCGACTTTGTGGTAAACACGTTGATGCATCTGGGCGTATCCTGCGGGCAAATCAAAATCAGCGCCATGGGTGCCGGTGCCACCGCCGATGAATCGCACAACATTTGGTTGTTTGTCACAGACGGCTAGGAATAACCACTGCCGTAGGTGAAAGTTGTGTTGCAAGGTCGGTACAATTGATTAGTGAAACTACAGAGGCGCCAGGCTTCAGACAGGAGTCTGGTGTTTTTGTAATATTGACATTGAAACTTTCAATTTGAGCGTAACCGCAATGTGGCGTAGGGACTTGAAAATCCGTGTGGTTCGGGCGCTACGTGCCTCTACCGCCCCGGTAGATGGAAATCAACACCCAAATGCCGCTGACCCCAGCCGCCAGAAAGCCAAGAAAGCCAAATATCGGTAATCCCCACAAAGTAGGTCCACCGCTGACGGTCATGACAATGGAACTGCCCACAATTAATGCGGCAGTGACCAAACCCACCGTGATACGGCTGGCGGCCCGGTCCACTTGCCGGCCGAATCTATCCAGTTTCGTGATATCCACGTGCACTTGCAAACCGCCCCGGCGCGTGGTGCGCAATAAACGGCGGATGTCCTGCGGCATGTTGGCGATAACGTCGACTATACTGCCCACATTGCGCAGGCCGCGTTTTGCAATCGCCTCAGGCGTATAGCGTAAATACATGGCACGGGTTAGAAATGGCGTAGCCTGGGCCACCATATCGAAGTCGGGATCCAGTAGGCGGCCTAACCCTTCCAGGGTAATAAACACTTTAAACAATAAAGTTAGATCCGGTGGTAATGTCAATTGATGATTGCGCATGATCAGTGTGATGTCACCCAACATCGATGCGAGCTTGAGTTGTTTTAATGGCACGCCATGATAGCTGTCCAAAAAAGCATCCACTTCTATGGTCAGGTTGTTGATGTCGGCACTGGTGTCGCCGGCCCAATCCAATAAAATATCGGTAACGCCGCCGACGTCTTTGTTGACCATGGCGTTTAACAAGCGCACGATTTGTTCCCGCCGGGTTTCGGATAAACGGCCCATCATGCCGAAATCCAGGAAGGCGATGCGGTTGGTCGGAAGGTATAACACATTGCCCGCGTGAGGATCGGCGTGATAGAAACCGTCTTCAAGGACCATTTTTAAAACCGCATTGGCGCCGCGCTTGGCCAGCAGCCGGCGGTCCAGACCCTGTGCTTCCACGGCTTTCAAGTCCCGGCCGTGTATACCATGGAGATACGATTGCACAATTAAGCGTTCGCTGGTCCATTGCCAATAGACCCTGGCAATCTCAATGTTGGGGTCGTCAGCAAAGTTGGCAGCCGCTCTTTCCATGTAACGACCTTCGCTGGCGAGGTCCAGTTCGCGCCTGAGTGAGTGTGTGAATTGTTGTACAATTTCCTTGGGGTGAAAGCGCCGTAGCTCTTCGATTTCTTTTTCCGCAATGTCCGCCACCCGGGCCAACAAGCGCAAGTCGGCTTCAATTTTCGCCCGAATGCCGGGCCGGCGAATTTTAAGTACCACTTCGCTACCGTCTTCCAGGTGGGCTTTGTGAACCTGGGCGATGGACGCGGCGGCCAGGGCTTGAGTTTCCAGCTTGAAAAAAACCTTCTCCGGCGGTTCACCCAAATCCTGCTGCAATTGGTCGCGCAGTTGCTCAAACGGGATAGGCGGGATACTGTCTTGCAGTGCTTCGAATTCGGCAATCCAATCCGGGGGAAACAAGTCCACGCGGGTCGCCAGGATCTGGCCGAGTTTTATAAACGTAGGCCCTAACTCCTGCATGGCATGGCTCACCCGTTTGGGGGTGTCCATTTTCAGCAGTTCGGTCGGCTGTTTTAAGCGCAGGATTTTGCCGGCTTTCTCCAATAATGTGCCCACGCCCATGCGTTGCACAAAGTCACTGAAGCCATAACGAATCAACACTGACGCAATGTCGTGCAATCGGCCCAGATCCCGGGCAGTAATGAGGCCTTCCCAAAACACCGGTTTCGCTTATCCGTTTTGTGAGGACATTATTTTTTGGGTTTCAGGCTTTCGGCCAATCCCGACAAAAAGCCCGCGGCCGCTTCGGCAACGTTGGATGCCAGGGTGCGGGCCGCCTGGGCGCTGGCAGAAACCGTTTCCTGAGCGACTTGCGCCAGTTGTTGCGATAATGCCGCAACGACTTCCTTGCTGTGTTTGCCGACTTCCGTACCGGTATTTTTTGCGTGGGTAATCAAGTCATCCAGGGATTCTTTTACCAGCTTACTGCCGGATTTGGACACGGTTTTTACGGTATCCACGAACATGTTTTCCAGTTCTTTAATGTTTTGGATGGCTTGATCCAATTCCTCTTTGTTATAGTCTTTGACCCGACCCAAGGCTTCTTCTACGGCCAGTTTTGAGGCTTCCGCCGTTTTGGCCAGGGCTTCATCCACGCCACTGAGAGCTTCTTTTAAGGTGGATTTTACTTCGGTGTCTTTGTTACTTGTGCCGATGCTAACGCCTTCCATCACCGCTTTGATCACTCCCTTTACACGGGCGCCATCCAGTTTGCCTTCACTCAACGCTTTTAAGGTGATGTCGCGCACTTCATCGGCAATTTCCACGTTTTCCTCGGCGGCTTTTTGCGCTTCTGCTTGCACTTCTTCGAATTCATTTTCAGGCTTGGTTTCTTCGGGCATTGTGGTGTGCTCCTTAATAACCGGGTTGGACTAACCATCGATGTTACGATGTATCATTGAGGGTAATCTGACGTGTATGCTGCACCGTGTCAATAGTGCGCGGACACAGCCTTGACATATTACCACTGCGATTCATTGTGGTTATGGGAAATATTGCCGCCAGGTTCAAGAGACAAAGGCAATGCGAACCAAAGGCCTCATGGAACCTCACAGCAAAACGGCGTAAAAGATATAACCCAATAAAATTCTCAACATTAAGCTAGAATTTACGCTAAAATACGCAGTTCACTGGTATAACACGCTTGAATTCTCATTGATCATTGTCATATTTGAAAGTCAATAGACTATTTCATGGAACCCTCATCCCTCATGGCACGCCAACCCGAATTATTGTCCCCGGCCGGTAGCTTAAAACACATGCACTACGCCTATGCTTACGGTGCCGATGCCGTTTACGCCGGTCAACCGCGTTACAGCTTGCGAGTCAGAAACAATAGTTTCGATATGGACAATCTGGCCATAGGGATAGCAGAGGCGCACCGTCTGGGAAAATTATTTTATGTGGCCAGCAATGCCATGCCGCATAACAGTAAAGTAAAAACCTATCTGGCGGACATGGCACCGGTGATCGCCATGCAGCCCGATGCGCTGATTATGGCCGATCCGGGGTTGATTATGATGATCCGGGAAACCTGGCCCGACGTGCCCATTCACTTGTCGGTACAGGCGAATACGGTCAACTACGCCGCGGTGAAATTCTGGCAATCTCTTGGATTGAGCCGAGTGATATTGTCGCGCGAATTGTCCCTGGATGAAATCGAAGAAATCCGTCAGCGTTGTCCGGATATCGAACTGGAAGTGTTTGTCCACGGCGCATTGTGTATTGCGTATTCCGGTCGCTGCCTGTTGTCAGGGTATTTTAATCATCGTGACCCCAATCAAGGCACATGCACCAATGCCTGCCGCTGGCAATACAAAGTCCATGAAGCTGAGGAGGATGACAGCGGTAATATCCAAAAGATCGAGTTTAACGCCATGCACGCCATGCAAAACCCTGAACTGTTTGCCGAGCGTGACACCCGGCGTCATCCGCTGGCTGATAAGGTGTATTTGATCGAAGAACAAGAGCGCAGTGGCCAGTTCATGCCTATCCTGGAGGACGAACATGGCACCTATATCATGAACTCCAAGGATTTGCGCGCCGTACAGCACGTGGAGCGGTTGGTCAACATGGGCATAGATTGTCTGAAAATAGAAGGTCGCACCAAATCCTATTATTATGCCGCCCGAACCGCACAGATTTACCGCAAAGCCATAGACGATGCGGTAACCGGCAGTGACTTTGATCCCGCCTTATACAAAGAACTGGAAGGCCTGGCCAACCGGGGCTATACCGAAGGATTTTATCAGCGCCATCCCGACCAGACGTATCAAAACTATTTGGATAATTATTCCCGCAGTACACAGCAGCGCTTTGTGGGAGAGATTTCCGCCTATGATCCCGGGCGCGGAATGGCGCAAGTGCAAGTGAAGAACCGCTTCGCCGTCGGTGATAGGTTGCAATTGTTATCCCCCGATGGTAACAGCACTCTTGAGTTGCAATACATCGAAAGCGAAACCGGCGATAGCATGGACGTTGCACCCGGAGGAGGGTACGTCGTGCATATACCATTACCACCAGGCAACTATGAAAACGGGTTGCTTGCACAGATAATGGAATAATAGTCTAAGCTGGCGGTCGTTGTACGCTTTACCG
>JAJDNG010000138.1 GCA_022340845.1 Gammaproteobacteria bacterium
TGCATTGGTGCCGCTCTAACGGGATTGCGGCCAATATTGGTTTTCTCTCGCATCGAATTTGCATTGCTGGCCATGGATCAATTGGTTAACAACGCCTCGCGTTGGCAAGCTATATTCGGCCACGACAATGCTATGCCATTGGTGATACGCATTATTTTCGGCCGTGGTTACGGCATCGATCCCAACCACTCCCGAGACCTGCAAAATATTCTTGCGCAAATTCCAGGTGTAACAACCGTTATGGGTACGACGGCTTATGATACCAAAGGTTTGATGCTAGCCGCGATCGAATCCAATAATCCGGTAATATTCCTGGAGCATCGTTATTTACACGATTCCATAGACGATGTTCCCGATGACTATTTCACGCTTCCGCTGACCCAGGCCGAGCGTGTTACCGAAGGAGAAGATATCACAGTGGCGGCATACTCCTATTCGGTATTGTCGGCAACAAAGGCCGCCCAAGCTTTAAAGCCGTTTGGATTGAGTCTGGAAGTGATTAATATGCGATCCCTGAATCCACTGGATACCAATGCACTCTGTGAGTCTATAAAGAAAACCGGTCGGCTGATGATTGTAGACACAAACATTCAACATCATACGATTGCCGCAATGCTTATCAGCAAAGTACTGGACGAGACTTTCTATTACCTGACAAAACCACCAATGGTATTGGATGCCAGTGAAGATAATACCGACCTGTTGTTAGGCACTCAAACTACCACCGAAGCCATAAACATCGTCAAAGCCGCCGTTGCCATCGCCGACAAAGACACTACGCAAAACCTGCACTTACCTACGATCCTACGAAGTCTGACCGAAAGCGTAGATAGCGATTCTGAATAGAAATCCACGTCGGATAATTACTATGAGACGCTGCTTGCAACTGTTAAAGACAAAACCACTAAGAGCACGAACTGACACAAAATGTTTTTAGCAGGAGGTAACCATGAGGTCTAAAAACGCAAAGGCAATTTTCGCAGCCGCTTACCCGTAGCCGCGTATATCGCATTGGCAACAGCCGGCGCCACGGGAGGCAGACCCGGCTCGCCGACTCCGCCAGGCGGTTCCTCGCTGGGCACAATATATACGTCAATTTCGGGGAATTCGGCAAAGGTCAAAATAGGATAGTCTGCCAAGTTCGCTTGAGTCACCATGGCATTTTCAAACAACACCTGCTCTTTTAATGCCGCGGACAATCCCATGATCACTGCACCTTCGATTTGAGCAATAACTGCGTCGGGATTGATACACCGGCCACAGTCGATGGCACATACAATGCGGTGGATGAGAATATTTTGGTCTTCCACCGACAACTCGACCACTTGCGCCACCCGGCTGCCGAAGCATTCGTAATGCGCAATGCCTTGATAGCAATTGTCGGGCAGTACCGAACCCCAACGGGCTTTTTCAGCGGCATATTGCAGCACAGTTCGCGAGCGTGGTGCATCGGACAACAGCCTAAGACGGTACTCCAGCGGATCAGCGCCGGCTGCGTGAGCCAGTTCATCCATAAATCCTTCCACCATAAATGCGTTCTGGCCGGCACCCACGGATCGCCAGGCACCCACCGGCAAAGGTGATTCCAACACGATCCGTTCCTCGGCATAATTGGGAATATCGTACGGCATACTCACCATCTGCAAGGCCATGTCTGCACCTGAACTGCGTTGCCACCAGGCCACGGGAAGGCCTTGAGCATCCAATATCGCTTTTAATTGCGTCGCGTGTGCCGGGCGATAGAAATCGTGTTGCATATCATCAGCCCGGGACCAAAGCACTTGCACCGGCTTTCCACACAGCTTGGCAAGCTCGACTGCATCGACTACACAATCCGATTCCAGCCTGCGTCCGAACCCCCCGCCCAAAAAGGTGCTGTGGATGTGCACTTGATGTTTGGGAAGACCACTGATTTGCGCTGCCTTAATGTGCGCCCCTTCCTGCGATTGTGTACCCAACCACACGTCACAGCGGTTTTTGTCGACTCGTGCCGTGCAGTTCGTCGTTTCCAATGTGGCGTGGGCCAGAAAGCTGGTTTTATACGTGGCTTCAATGATCCTGTCGGCATTTTTAAGAACCTGCTGCACATTGCCATGTTGCCTGACCACCTTCCCCGGCTGGCGTAAAGCATCGAGCAAAAAGGATTGATAGTGGTCGTTGTTGACTCGATCGCCATAGTACTCTTGCCAGGTCAATGAAAGTTGATTCCGGCCCAGGATTGCGGCCCAGGTCGAATTCGCCAACACAGCAACACCGTTGGATATGCTGACCACATCAATCACACCCTCAACTGATTTTGCCGCCTTGATATCCATGGTTTGAATATCCGAATCTGGCGTAGGCCGACGAACAATGGATGCGTGCAGCAGATTCGGTAAGCGAATGTCTGCGCCGTATTCCGTCCGCCCGGTGACCATGAGAGGAATTTCCAAGCGTCGTTGGGAATAGCCTAACAATCGAAATGAATCCGGGTGTTTTAATGCAACTGTTGCCGGCGCTTGTATTTGCTCACTGAGAGGGGCCAGTTCACCATAGCCCAGACTGCGCTGTGAGGGATCATGGTAAACCGTGCCGTTTTGCGTTCGGCATTCATTGTGGGCGACCTGCCAGGTTTGCGCCGCAGCCTCCACAAGCCGCCAACGCGCTTTGGCACCGACCAGCCGCAAATGCCGCCATTCCCCTCGTATGCTGGTGCTACCGCCGGTGGTTTGTTCGTTGAACAAAGGATTGCGATACACCGGTGACGCCGGCGCGAATTCGGTGCGTACCCTGTTGAGTTCCACATCCAATTCCTCCGCCATCAACATTGCCAGACCCGTGACAACACCTTGCCCCATTTCCGCATGGTTGATAATCAGCGTGACCGAGCCGTCGGTGGATATGCGAATCCAGTCATCTAATCTCACACTTGGCTTACTGGGGGATGGGTTGAGTTCAGGATATTTTTTGACAAGGTCGGGCAAGGTGTTGGTATTCAGTTGCACCGCGGTTGCCAACGCCCGGCGAATGCGTTGATAGGTGCCGCAGCGGCACAGCACGGATGACATAGCGCGCTGGATCTGTTCGTCAGAGGGATTGCGATGCAGGTTGAGCAAGGCTGCCGCGGTCATGAGTTGTCCGGGCTGGCAATAGCCGCACTGCGGCACTTGCTGTTCAATCCATGCGTGTAGCAACACATGGTTTTGTTGTACCAAACCTTCAATGGTTTCAATGTCATGTTCTGCCGCGTGCGCCATGGACACCATGCACGCATGATGGGCTTCTCCATCCATCAATACAGTGCAGGTTCCACATATCCCCACACCACAACCGAATTTTGTGCCTTTCAAATCCAGAGTATCCCGCAGAAACCATAATAACGGCATGTTGGGATCGCCACTGAATGATTGCGCTTGTCCGTTTATTGTCAGTCTGAGCATGAAATCGTCACAAATGAATATTGAGGCAACGTTGTTCAGTTCACCAAGCGTTTACATTTTCGCTCTACAATTCTCATCGGCTGTTTTTTGCGTATCGCATTTTTTACAGTTCAATTCTACTCCAATACGACTGTTGCGACCCGTTTGAGATTCCACCCAGGGACGGTTCTGCCATGGCGGGTGATGGCGAACATGTTGTGTGTGCCCGCAAGCGAGCAGCGCCACCCAATCACCGTGTTCGTCTTTTTGAAATCCCACTATCGCGCGTTTCATAAACACATCATACTGGTTAAGCTGTTATCTATCGCAGACGATGAAATGTTGCATTGAAAAACCTCAACTGTCCATCCATCGCCCTTCGAACCGCATCAGCCACATATTTACCGGAGATTATACCTAAGGTATTACAAGACTATTCACGCCAACTGAAATTTTTTTTACGAGGACTAAATCTTGCCCCTGGTTGTCCATACGAACAACGCCCTAGAATATATTCCGACCCGCTACCGGATGCGAGCTTTTCTCTACGGCCACCTTGTTTGATGGTTATCGTCGTATGCTCTAGGGCGACTTTGGTGGCCCACCACAGTACTTGTTTTCCGTACTGCGTTATAGGGTTGATTTACATCAATTTCATTTACATCAAATTATGTTTTGATGCCTTGCGAATTCGCGGAGACAAGGATACCTTGCAGTGTAGTATGCACGTGATCACGTGCTTCTAAAATCGTTCCTGGAAACTCCTACATTAAACCACATTCAACAAAAACCTGGCCGCCAAAAAGCTTTTTGGTTTTTGTGAATGTTTACCGAAACAGGACTCATCGGTTAATGTCCTGATCGCTTTTAACATTGGTCATTTCAGGAGGCTATCATGAAGTCAAAATTTACGTTGATATTGGCGCTTATTGGTATGTTTGTACTAACTGCGGGAATGGGATATGCCGCGGATCAGGATCAGGAGCAAAAACAAAAACAGAAATCACAGCCACAAATACAAGCGCAAGAGCAGGAGCAGAAAATGATCTACGGTTGGGAGCTAATGACCGTAAAAGAACGCGAAGAACACCAGCAAAAAATGCGCAGTTTGGAAACCGAACAAGAGCGCACCGCGTATCGCCAAGAGCATCATGATAAAATGCAACAACGCGCCAAAGAACGAGGCCTTACTCTGCCCGATATGCCACCGGAACGTGGCGCCGGTGCCGGTCGCGGCCAAGGCGCGGGTGGCGGGCAAGGTGCCGGCGGTGGTCGGGGCAACAACTAACCGACGTTTTAATCTGGCCATTCCCTCTTAGACCGTGGGTAAATAAACGGCAATTTATCTGACAGGCGCCGTAGATCGACGGTGCACTGTCAGATAGCATTAGCTTGGTTCTCAGAGTACACTTGCACTATCCTAAGTTGTCCGCGTTTTAACGATTATTTATTGTCACCTATCTAAATACGGTTTC
>JAJDNG010000119.1 GCA_022340845.1 Gammaproteobacteria bacterium
CACCGAAATTGCTAGTCACATGATAAGCGACTTTATTTACAGTATTAGAAGCAAGCAAAGGATAATAAAAACACCATGCAGCGAATTCATTTAGGTTTGAGTTATGTTTTCATTTTACTCTTGGGGTCATTGGTTGCCAGCAGCAGTGAAGCCGCGTTTACTCAAGATCCCGCCTTGTCGTGGAAAACCATACATACCCCCCATTTTCAAATTCACTACCACGATGGCGAGCTTGATCTGGCGAAAGAATTGGCCGAAATCGCCGAGAAAACCCACTCACAGCTAAGCCAGTATTTTGAATGGGATCCTGCGGCACCCACCCAGGTGATACTCACTGACCGTATGGATTTTTCCAACGGCTGGGCAACGCCCGTGCCGCGCAATACCATGACTATCATCGTTAGCCCACCGGATGAGATTAATTCTCTGGAAGATTACGACAATTGGCTGGCACTGGTATTCATCCACGAATACACGCACATTCTACACCTGGACAAAGTTTTCGGGGCGCCGGCGTTATTACGAAAAATTTTCGGCCGTTACGATTTGTTTTTCCCCAATGCATTTCAACCGGCCTGGGTACTGGAGGGGATCGCCACTTACATCGAGACCGACGATGTCAAAAACGTTGGCCGCGGTCAAAACACGTCCTTCAAAACACTCATGCGTCTGGATGTGGAACACGGAATCAAACCCATCCATCAAGTCAACCAACCCATGGTAAGCTGGCCGGCGGGCACAACGCGATATTTGTACGGCGTGTATTTCATGGAATTTATCCGCGACCGATACGGTGATGAGGAATTGCGCAATTGGCTGCATCAGTACAGCAACAATTTTTTCTGGTTCATCAACATGAACGCCAAACATACCTTGGGTAAAGACTTCAACCAATTGTGGCTGGAGTTTGAATCCTATCTGGAGGAACGTTTCCGTCCCACCATCGAATCCATTAAAGCCGCAGGGGTAACTGAAGGGACGAATATTTCCAACGCCGGATATTTTACCGGCTATCCTCATGCGCTGCCCAATGGAGACGTTTATTATGTAAAAGATGATTTCGCCAGCCACCAGGCCTTAATGGTTTTAAAAAACGGCACAACCCAGCCGAAAAAACTGACCGATGTCAATGGCGAGCGATTCGACATCCATCCCGACGCCGGGATTGTCATGGCCAGGATAGAGCTCAACAAAAGCGTCAACTATTTTTCGGACTTATATCGTATTGATTTCAAGGGTAATGAAACCCGGCTCACCAAAGGCAAACGCTATACCTACGCCGCCTGGAGCCCTGATGGACAACGCATTGTCGCCGTACACAATGATACCGGCAACAAAGCGTTGCATTTATTATCAGACAAAGGCGAATTCATCGAGACACTTTGGCAAGGTTCGAACAAGGAAGTTATTTCGCAACCCGACTGGTCGCCCGATGGCAAAAAAGTTATTGCGGCGGTGTGGCGCCCTGGCAGCCAGTGGAATCTTGAAGAGTTTTCTTTGCAAAGCAAAACCTGGCATAAATTGACTCAAACGCCTTTTATCGAAGGCCAACCACAGTACACCGCCGACGGTAGCGCAGTACTGTTTATCGCAGACTACAACGGTGTATTCAACGTCATGCGTATGGAACTCAACACTGGCAAGATCGTTTCGCTGACTAATTTGTTAGGTGGCGCGTATTCGGTCACGCCGACACCAGACGGCAAAGGCATTTATTACATGGGCATACACCCCGATGGTTACGACGTTTATCACTTAACTCAGGTGCATGAAGACCCAGTCCAACCGCAACCGCCCGGACAGCCAGCCGCTCAGCCAAGTAAAAATCCACTCAAAGACATTAAAATCGATGACAGCTTTTCGGCCGATAAAGCCGAAATCAGCGCCTATAACGGCCTGGCCAAGTTGGCGCCCACCGTATGGCTCCCTACCCTTTACCTGGACAACGACGTTGCGGAAGTGGGAATTACCACCTATGGCAACGACCCGCTCTACCGCCATTTGTATTCCCTGTTTTTGGCCTATGATTTCAACAAAGAAATCGCCGCCGGTCAGCTTGACTATATTTACGACCGCTGGAATCCTTCTATGAAGTTAAGCCTGGCACGCAACCCCCAGAAAACCTATCTATCCGACGACCTCGCGCGCATTCGCATAGAAGAAACCTTTACGGCAGAACTTATTTACCCCTTGTTTAAACGGGAGAGACAGTGGGCACTTCATCTCGGCGCGGTGCACGACAAGGAATTCGACAAATGGACCGACAGAAACGTCCCATCCCAGGATTCGATGATTGACCAGTTATTAGGTGTAGCCACCAGCTATAACTCAGCGAAATATTACCCCAAAGCCATCAGCCTCAGCGATGGTCAACGGTTCCGCCTGGTGGCCGAAGACAGTGACATATTGGACAGTGATTACACGGGGCAAGTGTATACTCTGGACTGGCGGGGGTTTTTATCCGTTGGCGACAGCCATGTGCTGGGCGCCCGCCTGGCCGGGGGTTGGGGCACGGACGAACCTCAACCGTTTAGGTTGGGGGGTATTGACGAAGGCTATTATCTAGGTTCGCCGGGCAATTCCATTGTTATCCCTACCGACCAAATCTTCAATAAACGCCAGTATGCATTGCGTGGGTACAAAGAGGGTTTGGCGGAACTGACGGGGCGGCGCATGTCGCTGGTTGAACTGGAATGGCGGTTTCCCATTGCCAGGATTGAACGGGGTTACATGGCGCCACCGGTGGGTTTGAACAATATTCACGGTAAAGTATTTTATGACATCGGCGACGCCTGGCAGGACGATTTTGAATCATCCAACCTGCTACAAGGTGCGGGTATGGAACTCAACACTGAAATCATCATTGGCTATTTTTTACTCCTCGATTTACGAATGGGATTTGCCCATGGTTTTGACAGCGCATTGGGTGATAATCAGGCGTACGTATCGGTGGGCGGTACGTTTTAAATTCGATTATTTGCTATGGTCGTAGAGGGGGGGCGTAAAGGCGTCGTAAAGTTTTTTTGCCAATTTTACGATGCCACTTTTCCAAAATGCCACGAAGCACATGAAGAACACAGAGAAAAAACGCGCCCAATGAAATGACTTTTCGTGGTCTTCGTGCGCGTTGTGGTGAATCTTTTCACATATTGGGACGTTGAGAATTAACGCCCGGCCCGTACCAATCCACCCAAACCTGCGGCTTCCAGCACATTGTTCATGTGCTCGCGAACTTTGGCGGCATGCTCGAATTCCAACGCTTCGCTGAGTAAGCGGCGGGCGCGGCTGGTGGTGAAGTTACGCACCACCCACTTGATGCGCGGCAGATTGGCCATACTCATACTCAGGCTGTCATAACCCATGCCCACCAATAAAATGGCCGCCGCAGGATCGCCGGCCATTTCGCCGCACACCCCAACCGGGATGTTTTGCGCATGGGCGCCTTTTACCACTTGAATCAAAGCACGCAATACTGCGGGATGCAACGCGTCGTATAACTCTGCCACGCGACTGTTGTTGCGGTCCACCGCCAGCAGGTACTGAGTCAAGTCGTTTGTCCCAACGGACAAAAAATCCACCCGCTTGGCAATTTCCTCCACTTGAAATACCACGGAAGGCACTTCAATCATTACGCCCACTTTGGGCATAGCGATTGCGGAATTTTCAGCCACTAACTCTCGATAAGCGCGTTGCAAAATCGCCAGAGCATCATCAACCTCGCCGACGCTATTTATCATGGGCAGTAACAATTGCATATTGTTCATGCCTTCGCTGGCTCGCAGCATGGCCCGCAATTGCACCAGAAATATCTCCGGATGATCCAATGAGATCCGAATGCCTCGCCAACCCAGAAAAGGATTGTCCTCATCGATGGGAAAATAAGGCAGTGCTTTGTCGCCTCCCACATCCAAAGTGCGCAACGTGACCGGGCCGTTGGTAAATGACTGCAGTACTTCTCGATATATCTGATACTGTTCTTCTTCGCCGGGAAACCGGTCTCGAATCATAAAAGGAAACTCGGTACGGTAGAGTCCGATGCCCTCAGCACCCATCATTTCAGTGGGCACCAGTTCAGACAGTAATCCGCCATTGACATGCAATGGCACGTGTACTCCGTCAGGCGTGACCGACGGCAACTCTTGCAAAGCCGCCAAATCGGCCGAGAGTTCTTTTTCCTCTTGCGCCAGACGATTGAATTCATCGTAAATGGCTTTCGTCGGATCAATAAACACCTGACCTCGGTAACCGTCGACGATGACTTCTTTACCGTCGATGCGCGCTACCGGGATATCGGCCCCCATCACCGCCGGCACCCCCATGGCTCGGGCCAAAATGGCCACATGGGATGTTCTGGATCCTGCACCGGATACCACCGCTGCGATTTGTTCTACAGGAACTTCCGCCAACATCGACGCCGTAATTTCTTCACCAACCAATATGGTTCTAGCCGGAAAGTGAGACGGTTTTTTCTCCCCGCCGCTTTGCAGGCGCAGCAATATCCTGCGGCCCAGGTCGCGAACATCGGCGCCGCGTTCGCGCAAATAGGGATCTTCCATTTCCTCAAACACACGCAAATGCTCGGCGATGGTATCGCGCAAAGCGGCCGAGGCCCAGTTGCCCTCGCGGATGGAATTTTCCACGCCGTTGATGAGCGTATCGCTTTCCAGCATCAGCAGGTATGCATCAAATAGCGCTTTATCCTCGGCTGGCAATGATGTCGCCAGGCTGCTTATCATATTCGCTATATCCACTTTTACCGCAGCGACCGCTTGCCGGAATACACCCAATTCCTTGTCGATATCATCGATCTTGCGATCTGGAATAGCGGTAAGCTCGGCAGAGGTATATAACACAAACGCCACCCCTACTCCGATGCCTTGTGACCCGGGTTGCCCCTTATAAGGCTCGGCACTGCGTTTGCTGCCTTGGCCTTGATGCAATAAGTCTATGCCCCCGCTGACCTCAGCATGGGCTATTGCGCCGGCCAATTGCGCGGCGATGGTAATAAGAAACGTGACAATATCCTCGTCGAACTTCTCCCTGGCATGGCGCTGCAACACCAATACGCCAAGATGTTTACGATGGTGGATAATGGGAACACCTAAAAAGGCGTGATAGACTTCTTCCCCTGTCTGGGGGATAAATTTATAGTTCGGATGGCTGGCGCCGTCGGCAAGATTCACCACTTCTTCTTTTTGCCCGACCAGACCGATTAAACCCTCGCCAAAACCCAGCCTGACCTCGCGAACGGATTCCGGGTTTAACCCGTTTGTGGCCATCAATACGTGCTGTTGGCGGAGACTGTCGGTTAAATACACAGAACATAAATCCACACCCATGGCTTCCTTGACACGGTTGACGATCAGCTGCAACGCCTGATCCAAATCCTTGGCATTATTAACATCTTGTACGATGCGCCGCAGCGTATCTAACATCAGCAGTCCTTAAACTGTTTGTGGTAAAAAGGAATTATTGTATTGAAAAGGGATTGCGGTGTTCAGACAGATATTTTTTGAATACACCGCTGGCACTCCACCAACGGCGCCAGTTCCTTTAACGCTTTTTTATACACGTCCCGCTTAAATGCCACGACCTCTTGCAATGGGTACCAGTAATCAACCCACCGCCAACCGTCAAATTCCGGTGTTTTGGCGACATCCAGGCGAACTTTGTCGTCGCTGCCTGTTAAGCGTAGCATGTACCAGATTTGTTTCTGGCCGATGCACAAAGGTTGATGCTGACGGCGCATAAGACATTTGGGTAATTTGTAGCGCAACCAGCCTTGGGTAGCACCTAGAATTTCCACGTGCCTGGATTCCAAACCGATTTCTTCCCATAGTTCACGGAAAAGCGCTTGTTTGGGGGTTTCGTGCTTTTTTATACCGCCTTGGGGAAATTGCCAGGCATTTTGACCAATACGGCGCGCCCAGAGGACTTTTCCCTGGGTATTACTCAATATAATGCCCACATTGGGCCTGTAACCGTCTGAGTCTATCACTGGCTTATAAAGAACATAATTTCTATACTACTGATTTTTTCATAACCAGCTGTAAAAAGGCAAGCCGGTCAACTATATCGCATTAAATGCACTTATCAGAGCACCGCGATAAGGGGCTATCGACATCACGGCACTCGCTCAACTTGCCGATCGTCGCATGGCATGCGATACAATACACCAAGTTACCACACACCAAGTTATGTTTTTGATTAAAATGAAATTTAATGGCCTAACTCAAAATTTTAGCAGCAATTTTGCAGTTTGCTTAAATCCAAGCCCACCCCGGGGGAGAAAATGCGGTGACATTGGCGATATTTGACCTGGACAACACCTTGCTCGGCGGTGACAGCGATTATTTGTGGGGCGAATATTTGATTGAACAAGGCATTGTCGACGCACAAACCTATCGCCGGGAAAACGACCGCTTTTACGAGGAATACAAAGCCGGTACCTTGGATATTTTCGAATTCCTGGAATTCAGCCTGGCGCCGCTGGCACGCTACGATATGGACACCTTGAACCGGCTGCGAACACAATTTATGGAGAACAAAGTCCACGGCATTCTGCTCCCCGCCGCGCAAGAACTACTGGACCGCCACCGGGCGCACAATCATACTTTGCTTATTATTACCGCCACCAACCGCTTCGTGACCGAACCTATTGCCCGGCGCCTGGGTGTACCCCACTTGCTCGCCACCGAGCCGGAGGTTGTCAATGACCGCTATACCGGCCGGGTCGCAGGGACGCCTTGCTTTCGCGAGGGCAAAGTCCAACGTTTGCGGCAGTGGCTTGCCGACAATGGAGAAAATTTGCAGGATAGTTGGTTCTATAGCGATTCCCACAACGATTTACCGCTATTGGAACTGGTCAGTCATCCTGTCGCAGTCGATCCCGACGAAACCCTGACGTGGCACGCCCAGCAAATGAGTTGGCGTATCATCAGCTTACGCAATGAAACCCGATCATCACTGGAATTTATATAAGCGCCCCATCGCCATCCTGATTGTATTGTCCTGTTTAGCGCCCGCCAGTATGGTGGTGGCGTTAAATCTGGGCAGCGTGTCGGTGGACTGGCTCAATATTCTGGACGGCTCCGCTAACCGTGTGCAGCAGGATGTAATTCTACAACTGCGCTTACCGCGCACATTGAGTGCCTTCGTTACCGGTGGCTTGTTAGCGCTGGCCGGGGTGTTGATGCAGGTATTGTTGCGCAACCCCCTGGCCGATCCTTATATCCTGGGCATATCCGGTGGCGCGGCGGTGGCCGCCTTGTTGGCCATGCTGGCAGGATTAAGCGGTTATGCGATGACCGGTAGCGCGTTTCTGGGCGCCCTGCTTTCCATGTTTCTGGTGTTTTCCATCGCCCACGGCCAGGGCTCGTGGACGCCCACCCGCCTGTTGCTAACCGGTGTGGTCATTGCCGCCGGCTGGGGAGCAATCATCAGTTTTATTCTGTCGGTGAGTCCGGAGAAAAACCTGCACAGCATGTTGTTCTGGTTGATGGGCGATCTCAGTTACTCACCCGCCCCGACCAGCGGAGCAATCATTTTATTGTTGGGACTGTCATTGAGTGGTTTTTATGCCAAGTCATTGAATATTATGGCCCGCAGTGAATGGATAGCCGAATCCCTGGGTGTCGCCGTGTCCCGGCTGCGAATCCGAATCTACTTGCTGGCGTCGATTATTACCGCTTCTGCCGTGACCAGTGCCGGCAGTATTGCGTTTGTCGGCCTGATTACGCCCCATTTGCTGCGTTTGAGCGGCGTGCATGACCATCGCTTTTTGATTCCTTCGGCCGTCATGTTGGGGGGTGTCATCCTGGTCCTGGCCGATGCGGTGTCCCGCACCCTGCTGGCGCCGCAACAACTGCCCGTTGGCGTTATCACAGCCATGATCGGTGTGCCGTTATTTTTATATTTAATGCACAAAAGCGCCAACAGCTTATGAACCCATTGCTGGAAACCCGAAATCTGCAGGTGCGAATTGCTCAGCAGACGGTCTGCCAGGACCTCAACATAGCTTTGCTACCGGGACAATGCTGGGCAATATTGGGCATCAATGGCGCGGGCAAAACCACCTTGCTGCATTCCTTGGCGGGTTTGCGCGCCGCTCAAGGCGGCGAGGTGGTGGTACAACAGCGCCCCCTGCCAGACTATCCGCGACGCGAGCTGGCGCAAAGACTTGGCCTGTTGTTTCAGGACATCCAGGACCCGTTTCCCAGCACGGTGATGGAAACCGCGCTGATGGGAAGGCATCCTTACACCAAGGCCTGGCAATGGGAAAACGCCAATGACTACCGCATTGCCACCGAGGCGTTGACTCAGGTGGGTTTGCACACTCTGGCGCAGCGGCAAATCAACACTCTCTCCGGGGGCGAACGCCAACGCTTGGCAATCGCCACTTTGCTCACCCAGGCACCCCGCTTATTACTGCTCGACGAGCCCACCAATCACCTGGATTTGCAGTATCAACATCACATCTTAAAACTGTTTAAACAGTATGCGCAGGAACACGCCTGTGCCGTGGTGATGATTCTCCACGACATCAACCTGGCCGCCTTGTATTGTGACCACGCGATTTTGTTGCATGCCGATGCGGAACCCCAATGCGGAGCCAGTGAAGTGTTATTAACGGAGGAGAATTTGACGGGGCTATACCACTACCCCATTCGAAAAATCGCGGGGCCGGACAACCAGCCCGTATTCATTGCAAGTTAGTCGAGCACCATGTCCAGCGCACGATGACTGGCGACTTGCGGTGGCGCGGTGATTTCCTCGTCTATCCAATCCAGCAAAGGTTGCCATTGCTGGGTTAAGGAGTTCACTCTCACGTCCCGTAACTCGTGAATCCCTATGCCTTCCACAAAGGCATGAATATAGTACTGGCTGTCCCGCAATGCGGTGATAAATGGCAGGTTCAAGCCCGCCAGAAACGCCTGCAAGGTATTGTAAACTCGAGTGTTTTCTTTAACCCGGTTGGCCACCACGCCCAGGCGCTTGGCATTGGGGCCGGTTTTGAGTTTGCCCAACACCAGGATTTCCTTGATAAAGCTGGTGACAGTGTGAATATCGATGGGCGACGGCAATACCGGCACAATTATCGTGTCTGCCTGGCGCACATAATCGGCCAGATCCGCTCCGCCGATGCTGGCGGGTGTGTCGATAATCACCCGGTCCACTTCCTTGGGCATGCGCATTTGCCAGCTGCGAGTCACCGTCATATTTTTTTTATGAGCTTCCACCCCATGAATTTTCGGCATATCCGTGGATCGAGTACGCAGCCAGTTCAACGCGGAACCCTGTGGATCATAATCCAACAGCGCTGGGAAACGGCCTTTTGCGGCATAACAAGCGGCAAGATTGGTGGAAATAGTGGTTTTACCACTGCCGCCTTTGGCGTTTAAAACAATGATTTTATGCATAACTGATTGATAGTGATTTGATTTACGACTTCGGCCGGTTAAACGGGTTCGTAAAACAGTGTAAAAACCACTTACGAAATCCATTCACAGAACGTACAAGTTAACCCATATGCCCCCAAAAAATCCAGTGCCACCGGTCACATAATCCGGTATTACGGATATTCAATGTTGACAACACCAGAACAAGCGCATAAATTCCCCTGCTGCTTAGGGTGTTCCAAAGGCGATCGCCAATGGAATGAAACGGGAAGCCCGGTGCGCTGGTCGATTATCAATCAAACAGCAATGCCGGCACTGCCCCCGCAACGGTAAGTGAGCAAATACCTGGCCAACCGCCACTGTGTCATCGGCATGGGAAGGCGCCAGGGTGGAAAACTTCCAGCTCATGAGTCCGGAGACCGGCCCTCGGCACACCAACACGTGTTGCGGAGGGCGACAAGGTGAGGACTGAGCATACGCCTATCACTCCTCCCTATCCCCTTTTTTCGCAATCACATAACAAACATGGTGCGGGTGAGCACTGAAATCATTACGCGAAAGGGGAAGATATCGTGAAGTATAGAAACAAGCTGTTGTTTATGAGTTGCTTTTTTTCCACGCTGGCATTGGCGGAAACGCCGGATTATCAATTGGCCCCGGTTGTGGTTACCGCCACCCGAACCCCACAGGCCATGGAAGATAACTTAGCACCAACCGTGGTCATTACCCGAGACAATATCGAACAATCCCAGGCGAGGGACATTGGCGAACTGCTGCGACTTCACGCTGGATTGGAAATAGGACGTACTGGGGGAATTGGTCAAGTGACTTCGCTGTTCATCCGTGGTGCTGAAAGTGACCATGTGCTGCTTATGATCGACGGCGTTAAAATCAACCCGGGCACGGTGGCAGGACCGCATTGGCAAAACATCAATCCAAATATGATAGAACGCATAGAAATCGTTAAAGGCCCCCGCTCTTCTCTATATGGCTCAGAGGCCATTGGTGGTGTAGTAAATATCATCACTAAACGCGCACAAGAAAACAGCCAATGGAGCGTCGGCGCAACCGCTGGAGGCCAAAA
>JAJDNG010000202.1 GCA_022340845.1 Gammaproteobacteria bacterium
GGAAGCGGCGGGAAAACCCACTTCGATTTCCTTGAAACCAAGCTCGACCAGCATCTGGAACATGCGCGTTTTTTGTTCCACATCCATGGGCTGCACCAGCGCCTGATTGCCGTCACGCAGGTCCACGCTGCACCAGGTGGGCGCCTGTGTGATGACACGATCCGGCCAGCGGCGATTGGTTTTTGCCACCGGGGGAAATGGCTGGTATTTGCGGTGATCGAATGTGCTCATGTTGGTTTCTCCAGTTGTGCTCCAGTGAAAAGATTGTCCTTAAACAGTTATGCCGTCACGGCGCCCTGTAAGAAAGAAGTGTAGGCAAAGACCGGCGCCAGGTGTTTGCGAATTACGCCCTGATTTCAATAAAATTGGTGAATTATTGCTGTATATAGACTATTCTTGGTGGAAAATAGCTAACTGGAGGCGTTGCCATGGCAGAAACCCTAAAAATGGACCGTTTCGATCGCCGAATTCTCAGCGAATTGCAGCGCGATGGCGGCCTCAGCAATCAGGAATTGGCCGAGCGCATTGGGCTGTCGTCCTCGCCGTGTTCGCGGCGGGTGAAACAGTTGGAAGAGGCCGGCGTCATCGAAAAACGTGTCACTCTCCTGGACCGCCGCAAGCTGGGCCTCTCGCTGACGATACTGATCCAAATCAGTATGGACCGACACACCCCGGAGCGATTTGAAGCCTTCGAAGCGAAAATCAAATCCTATCCCGAAGTGCTGGAGTGTTATCTCATCACCGGCCAGGACGCCGACTATTTATTAAAAGTGGTGGTGCCTGACATGGATCACTATCAAGAGTTTCTGCTGAACAAGATCACTCGCATCGAAGGCGTCAGTGGCGTGCACTCCAGTTTTGTGATGCGACGAGTGGTGGATACTACGGCGTTGCCGTTGGGGTATTTATAAGTATGATGTTATTGACTCGCAATTAAACCAACAAGTGAGAATAAAATGTCTATGGCATTAGCTGCAACGATTTTTGGGATTTTAATAACGGTTGTCGTTTTGTTTCAGCTGGCTCTGGCTGCGGGTATGCCTTGGGGGCACCTTGCTATGGGGGGAAGATATCCTGGCGTGTTTCCGCCAGCCATGCGCATAGCGGCCCTGGTCCAAATTGGTGTTTTGGCTTTGCTAGTACTTATTGTTTTAACCCGGGCCCAAATGATATTCCCGGCATGGTATGCAGTGTCTGAAAAAGCCATATGGGTCGTAGCCGCGGTTAGTGCAATTAGTCTGGTTCTCAATGTGATGACACCCAGTAAATGGGAACGAATTCTTTGGTCGCCGGTCGCGTTATTGATGACGGTTTGCAGCATAGTGATTGCGCTGGGGTAGAACGACGGTCGGTCAACAGGGCTTGCCCAGTAAAAGCTTAATATATTTACTAGTCAATTGTTTGAGATATTGCGATATGCGGGCATGTCTATATAACTAAAAACAATAACAAATCGATTCTGGAAAAAAGTGCCGACTTCGGGCATATTGCGGTATCCGAAAGGCATTTTAATAATCACAAATAAGGATATAAATAAATGAATACCAGATATCGATTATTCCGTTCCATATACATTGCTATTTTCCTGGGGATGTTAGTTGCGTGTAGTGGCGGTGGCGATTCGACACCAGCGACAAAACCGGATACCAAAGTTAGCGGTGCGGCAGTTAAAGGCATTATTAAAAATGCGCGCGTCGAAGTATTCCCGGTAGTCAATGGCCAGGTAGCTTCTGAGCCAGTGGTAACCACTACAACAGGCGACGATGGTAGTTACGAGTTTACCTTGCCTGCGGACCACTCCGGACCGGTTATGGTGGTAGTGAGCGACAATGGGGATTCAAACAATCCCTCCACGATGACATGCGATGTCACCGGATTTGTCCCGGGCTGTGGTACCGTGGATGATATGGGTATTCCTCAGTACGCCTTCGGGGATGACATGCCGTTAGGCGACCTGCAACTTAAAACACTGATTGCGAATGTATCTGGTGGCAGCTCGCAGACCGCGGCAGTGACACCGTATACTCATATGGCGGCAGCCTATGCTGAGCAATTAGCCGCCAGCGGCAGCCTTAATGCGGAAACCATCGCGCAAGCCAATTCCAAAGTGGGCAACATGCTGGGTATAAATAACATTGTCACATCGGTCCCCCCCGATATCACCCAAATGGACGGTACCACGGTATCGGTGAATGCGGCTAAATATGCATTGTTATCGGCGGCCATAGCCTATTTGGCCAACGACCAGTTTTCCCACAATATTACCGATGCAATAAATGCTTTAGTTGCCACGTATACTGCTAACGACGGCGAACTTATCAGCGCCGAGTCGGAAAATGTCATGAATATCGTTAGCCTGGCGGAGCTAGCGAACTATGCTACTTACTTGTCGAATTTGGTAAACGTGGATTCCAGAGTCCGTAATGAGTTGTCCAGTCTAAATCAAATTGCGATGGATTCGGGCCATATAGATCAACCCACGCAAACCGAACCCAGCCCTACCAGCGGCTTGGGAGAGTTGGAAACCGTAAAAGCGTTTGTAGCAGACATTCGCACCTGGGGAAATGTCATTAGCGACGATTTCGACAATAATGATACGGGTCAACTTCAGCAACAAGTGGATATGGCGCAAGTGACGGTGAACGAAGCGGCGCCGTTATTTAATGATGTTTTCGATCACGCCATCAACGCGGCAGTGGATGCGTATATTTCAGGAGCCGATCTGGATCTGGCTCAATATTTTGATCCCAATGATCCGGTCTCTCCGATCGTCGCAGACGGCTCAGCCGTGGTCTCCGGTACTAATGTCGTGTTAGACGGTACTATCGATGGAGTTGCGATTAGTTTCACTTTGCAGTTTCCTCCCTTGGACGGCAGTAACCTGATAGGAACCAGCTTCAACTTCACGATGTCCAGCGGAACCATGCAAAACAACGCCATTCAAGCCAGTATCGAAAGCGGTACGGTGGAGTTTGTCATGAGCGAATCCACCGACATTACCCCCTGGGTGAACGGTACGTACACGACTGATTTCCCCGATCCGGACAGTGGCAGTTTGAGCCTGACCAATGTGGTAATTAGTGAAATTAACAAAGCTGATCCCATCTCATTTACCGGTAACGTAAACTTGGTGATTGTCGGCTCAAAAGGTACGGGTGAAACCGTTGTGCGAGACACCTTGGGTAATGTGGTGCAATACAATCCGCAAACCTTCACTTTAACCGGCGAACTTAGCAATGCAATGAATTCCTTTGAAGTGCACATTGCTGGGACCATGCCTAATGCGGATACGTTTATGCCCATTCAAACACCGAATGTTCCTGAAGAAAATGGCACAAACTTTCGGGAAATCAGTGATATAATCATTTCGTTTACTG
>JAJDNG010000213.1 GCA_022340845.1 Gammaproteobacteria bacterium
CAAACCTTCGAACGGCATAACACAATATACGTGAGGCGCTTACCGAGCAGGGATATTTTCTTTTGCACGAAGCGACTTCAACGCATTACGCCGTCCGTAGTACGTGGGGTTTTATTGATCAGTTGTGGCACTATGACGATCCGCAAGACCGTTCTTCAGGTGCTTATCTTACCCGGTCAAAATGGGAAGGTCTTCTTGATGAATGCGGTTTTGACATTGTTGCAACTCAGGAAGACCGCGTCGAGTCAGCGATTTTCCTGTGCCGTAAACGTTCCGATACACAAAAGCACATTCAGTCTTTATGCCTGACCAGCGATATAAGCGTTGACGTGCCGGCGATTCAGTCTCAGCTATACCAAACGCAAGCCCAGGCCCAACCCCAACCCCAAGAAGTCCATAACGGCGACGAACATCGGTTTTGGCTGCAAGGCGACGCTCAGACTTCGCCGGGGCTTGTGGGTATGGTGAATTGCTTGCGCAGAGAGCCGGGTAGCGAGTCTATCCGTTGTTTGTATGAGGATGAACCCGGGCAGTTACAGGAAGCTGAAAAGGCAGCGCGTTATCCACTGGATCTGGCTGTTAACGTGTATAAGGATGGGCAATGGGGGTCCTACCGGCATGTACCGGTGGATATCCCAGCCGTTAATACGCAAAACGCCTATCTTGATATAGAGAATACCGGAGATTTATCCACGCTCCGATGGTTCGAGGCCGAAAACTGGCGTCTTGAGCGCATGGAATTTGAGCCCTATTATTTCGGGTTAAATTTTAAAGCCGTCATGATGGCTACCGGAAAACTCATCGACGCGGGTAACGCTGCAGACAAGCTGTTCAAGCGAATAGGCGGTGAGTTTGCAGGCGTCGCCAAAGACGGAAGGCGCGTCATGGGGTATATCGAGGAGTCTTTCAGTACCAAAATGGTTCAAGATACGGGAAGCTTGTCTTGTATTTTTGAGGTACCCGAGCAGTGGACGTTAAAACAAGCCGCAACCGTGCCGGTGGTTTACCTGACTGCTTATTTGGCGTTGTTGCTCAGAGCCAAATTACAACCCGGGGAGAGAATACTGATTCACGCAGGCTCGGGTGGTGTGGGGCAAGCCGCGATTAACATCGCGTTGTCCATGGGTTGTGAAATATTTACCACCGTCGGCACCGATCAGAAACGGGATTTTATCAAGACAACTTTCCCCACCATTGCGCCGGAAAACATTGGGAATTCCCGCGATACCTCCTTTGAGGAACTTGTTATGGTGAGAACACAAGGGAAGGGGGTCGATGTGGTACTTAACTCGTTGTCGGATGAGAAGCTCCACGCAAGTTTGCGAGTGCTTGCGCCTCGCGGCAGGTTTGTGGAAATCGGGCGATATGACATGATGCAGGACACTCCCATAGGCATGTCTACGTTTGTGCATGAAGCCAGTTTTTACGGTATATACCTGGATAATGTTCTTGACGCCAATAATCCTGAAAGCGGAAAACTGTTCAAACTGTTGTCAGACGGAATTAATGCCGGCGTCGTTAAGCCGCTGCATCATATGGTGTTCAACAAAGATCAGGTTACCGAAGCTTTCCGGTACATGTCGCGAGGCAAACATATCGGAAAAGTATTGATCGGGCTGCGCGATGAGGACGACAAGCGACCATTGGCGTTGGAGGCAAAACGCAAATTTTGGTGCCATCCGGAAAAAACCTATGTGGTTACCGGCGGATTGGGTGGAGTGGGTCTGGAACTGGCCGAATGGCTGGTGCAGCGTGGCGCCAAGAGTTTGGTTATAACATCCCGTTCGGGAATTAAAAATAACTACCAGCGTTTCCGCATCAATTGCTGGCAGGCAAAAGGTGTGCAAGTCCTTGTGTCTGGCAAAAATGTTGCGAATGTCGATGAGGCGGAATCGCTGCTTAAGGAAGCACAGGCCATTAATCCTGTTGGGGGTGTATTCCATTTGGCAATGGTGTTGGAAGATGCCTTGTTTATCAATCAAAGTGTGGAGCGCTTTCAAAACGTTTATGACATAAAGTTTGGCGGTGGACGCAACCTGGATAGGTTAAGCCGAAAACTGTGTCCATCGCTGGAGAAATTTGTCGTATTTTCTTCCATTAGTAGCGGACTCGGTAACGGCGGGCAAACTAATTACGGCCTAGCCAATTCGGCCATGGAACGGCTGTGCGAGCGCCGCAAGAAAGACGGTTATCCCGCGTTGGCCATTCAGTGGGGCATCATCGGTGACGTCGGTTTTGTGGCTGACAACAAACTGCAAGTCCATATCGGTTCCTATCCCATTATGGCGCAAAGTATCCACTCGTGTTTGGAAACATTGGATCAGTTTGTCAATCAAGACAGTCCGGTTGTTTTCAGCGCAACGTATGACCTCGATTTACGCGCCAATCATGCGACATCTCAACATGCTTCTAAACAAGACCTTAGTGTAGAAGGGCTGATCGAGTCCGTAAAACGAATCCTCGGAATGAGTGATGATCACGAGGTCTCTGAGGATCGCACTTTGAGCGAACTGGGAATGGATTCTTTGATGGCCGTTGAGATTGAGCACGTTTTTAACTCCGATTACGATCTCAATACGAGTTTGGCAAAAGTGCGAAATCTTACCATCGCGGACATCAAAAAACTGTATTTCCACCGCTATGAACAAGCGCAAGGTGAAACCACGGGCGATGCGATGACATCTACGGAAGATGATCAGGCTTTTGCGCTTACAGAAGTGATCATGCCTTTTCACGTTGTGCCTCAGGCTACACAGGCGATATATTTCGTCAACGGCTTTATGGTGGATAGCCGGGGAGTGCTGGAAGATCTTCATTTTCCAAAAACCTGCAATGCGTATTCAGTCCACTATGAACTCACTGAATCCATGGGTGAGCTTGCCGACACATGGAAAGCCCACATTGAGAGTCTCGCCGCGGAGAATATAACAGTTCATATAGTGGGATTCAGTCTGGGGGCTTTGATTGCGCAGCGCTTCGCCAAGCTGCTCGAGCTTGCGGGTGTTGATGTGGCCGTCAACATAATCGGTATTTCACCGCCAAAACTCGAATTGTTTAAACTGGTCGAGCAATATACGCTGGAACAGATTGATGCCATGTCCGTTGACCAAGGTATGGAGTATGCGCGCAGTATGCCGTTTTATGGAGAATTTGCCATGCTTGGCGTTAAGCAGATCATGAATCAAGCGCGCTTCATGATGCACGATCATTTCTACAGCAAAGAACTTGCACAGGCCGATCTTATCGTATTGCCGGTTGACGACAATCTGTGTTACAGCAAGCAAGAGGCAATGAAATTTTCACAACGAATAATCGCCACGGATGGAAACCATATTGTGAGCACTATAGATTTCGAGAAAATATGGCTTGAGGCCAATATCGGATAGTCACGGTTAAAGGTACTGAAATTCGATTCCGATTGTTCCACCGCTGGTGAGCGGCGCAATGGTGTGGTTCGCGATTATTCAAACGCGCCTACACCATATCGCGCCGGATCCGGTTTTCAGTTAAGCCAATTCGCCGCTTTCATTTAGAGTGTTCTCGGCCTTCAGAGAATTTAGCAACATGGTTGCTTTTAACCAGTCTTTACATTTGAATCCTTCCTTAAAGCACCCCATTATATTTTGCATTAGTGTTAGCGCTTCGGAGTCTTTGCCCTGGCTTTGCCATAAACGACCTAAATCAGTGGCTGCACGCAGTTCCAGCGATCTGCTTTTCTGGTTAGCGGCCATGGTGAGGGCTTTTTCCAGGTATTCTTCCGCGGCGGCTTCCATCCGGTCGGCGCTAAGTACGATGTCTGCTTTGACGCGATAAAGTTCAGGGGCAAAAAAGCGTTCATTATTGGCTTCGATCTCGACCAAAGAGGTATCGATCAAATCATGCGCCTGGCTGTAACGGCCGGCAAAACAATAGGATTGTGCCAACAATACCTGAAAATAAGATAATGCCAGGCCGCTGCCGGTGTTTTTATAATCCTGCAAGGCTTCTTCGAAACCAATAATATACTGGCTGTCCTGGTGCAGATTCATGCAGGCCAGCGCGTGCAACATTTTACCTATGGTGCGCCAATAGGCGAACTCGTAGGTGTCGGAAATTTCGATGAGGAATTCGGCCTGCTTTTTCATGGCGAAATCGTCACCGCGCAACTGATGCACGAAGATGCAAAAGGTATTCGCGTACGCCGTACTGAAGGGATGGGATATCTGTTGTGCCAGTTCAATGGCTTGTGTAACACACTTCAGTGCCTGATCGGGTTTTCCCAACAACCAAAGTACACATCCCGTCGTGGATAATGTAGCCACTTCGGTGTCCTGGCTGTACACCTGGGTGGATATACGCTTAATGGAATGACTGGCGGCGGATTGTTGACCCTTGCGCAAGTATTGCAGGCCGTTTTCCAATTGTCCCAGCCAAAACTGGGTGCCACCCATGGCACGATGTGCTTCATGGGCCAGTATGGGGTCTGCGGTTTGTTGGGCAATTTGTAACAATTGCCGGCCCAGTTCTTCGGCCGTGCTGAATTGGCCTCGCACCAGGAAATATTCCCACAAACCGCATAATACGGGGAAGGTGGCTTCGGTCTCACCGATAATTTTGCACAGTGAATACGCCCTGGCGTAGGCTTTTTCCACTTCCGGGGCGGCGTAACCTTTGCTCAACATGTAAGCCAGTCCCAATGAAGCCTGGATGGACAGTTCGTATTCCACCGTGCTCACCGATTCGGGTAACTGTTTTAACACGCTAAGCGCTTTACTAAGGTGCACAATGGCATCTGTGATTGCTGAACACTGAATTGCCTTTTTGCCGGCCTGCAGCCAGTATTTTACAGCCTCTTTGTAATCACCGGCCTCGGTACAATGGTGAGCCATGATTTCCGGGCTCTCTTCGATGATGTGCGGGAACTGCCCCACCAGAATTTTGGAAATATGGTAGTGATATTGCTGGCGGGTTTTTTTCAACAGTGATTGGTAGGCCAGCTCGTGCACCAGTGCGTGGCGAAACGTGTAAGTCGCTTCCGGTGGAATGCCGCGCTGGTACAATAATTCGGCGTAAACCAGATGTGCCAGGCGATTTTCGAATCGAGTCTCCGCCGGTTTGGCGACCGCTTTTAGCAAGCTATAGCTGAACTCTCGGCCCAACGTAGCGCTCAGTTGCGCCAGTTCCTTGTTGGGCCCCAGGCGATCCAGACGCGCCATGAGCGAATCCTGCAACGAAGATGGGATGGCCAGACTGGCGATGGGGGAAGTCAATTGATAACGGTCATCGGTTTCGATTAATAAATCCGATTCGAGCACCATCTTGGTCAGCTCTTCGACAAACAACGGTGTGCCGTCGGTTTTGTTGGTGATTTCCTGAACCAGTTCCTGCGGCAAATCCTTGTTGTTCGCCAGCCATTTGACCATTCGCGCCGTTTGGTCGCGGGTCAAGCGATTTACCGAGATCTGGGTCATGTGCGAACGCGGGGTCCAGGTGGGCGTGAATTCCATGCGATAGGTTAACAACAGGAAGATGCTGGCGGTTGGTACTTGATCGATAAACATGCCGATCAGATCCAGCGTTGTCGGATCCATCCAGTGCAAGTCCTCGGCGACTATGACCATTGGTTTCTTAGATGAGATGGCCATGGCCAGGGTCAGAAAGGTCTCCAGCGTTTTTTGCTTTTTCTGCACCGGCGTGAATTGCAGTTCTTTGTACCGGTCGTTGGGCAAGGGGATGGACAGCAAATCGGCAAATAATGGCACTTTGTCCTGGGCGCATACATTGTAGTGCTTGAACAAACTTTCCAAAGCCAGGATTTTCTCCTTGTCCGACTTGCCTGTTAATCCCAAATGACGGCGGATTAGCTGCGCGGCGCAATGCAGGTAGCTGTTTTGGTAATAAGGCGAGCCATAAATTTCTACCAATACGTGAGGTTCCTGGGCTACGCTTTCGCGGACAAATTGCGCCAGTCTGGATTTGCCGATACCGGCTTCGCCGCTGAGTAAAACCACTTGGCCGATGCCTTGTTTGGCCTGGTGAAGACGGTCTAGTAACAGCGCGGACTCCTGCTCACGACCGGTTAACGGTGTTTGTTTGCTGCCGGTGGTGAAATTATCGCGGTGGTCGAATTCTTTCACCACACGGTACAGGGTAAACGGTCTGGAAAAACCTTTGAGATCGTGATCGCCAAGATTGCTGCATTCAAAGTAGCTTTGGCATAAGCGGTAAGTGGCGGAACTGATGACGATGCTGTCCGGCACTGCAATGCCTTGCAACCGGGCGGCAATATTGGGGGTTTCCCCCAAAGCCATGGAGCGCTTGTCCCCATCGCTGATTTCGCCCACTACCACTAAACCGGTGTGTATGCCCAAGCGGATGGAAATGGAAAGGTCGAACTCCTGTTGCAGGCGGTGATTCAATTTGGCAATAGCGCGGATCAGTTCCAGTCCGGTTTGCACGGCCCGGCTGGCATCATCCTCATGCGCCGTGGGGTAGCCAAAATACACCAAGATACCGTCACCCAGATACTGCGCCACATAGCCCTTGTATTTATGCACGATTTCATCGCAGGAATTGCGATATTGGCGCATGATTTCGCGCAAGTCTTCGGGATCGGTTTCTTCTGACAACGTGCTGGAGCCCACCAGATCGCAAAACAACACGGTGAGTTGGCGGCGTTCGGCACCGTGGTTTACGACGACTTCCAGGCCATTGTGTTCATTGGGTGGAAAGTGATAAGCGCCCGGTTGGTGGTCGGGACTGTGGTTTTTGGGAATGTTTTCAGGAATGGTACCGGATAGGCTCTCGGGCATGTATCCGGAAATCATGCTTTGTGAGGATGTGTCAGTGCCGGGCGACGGAGTTTTTTTGGACGCCGGCGGCTCTAAGGGAATGACATTCGCGCTTGGCGGCGTGGTGTGGGTAACATTGGCCTTCGGCTTGGCGGGTTCGCGGTTTTCCGTGTCCAAGGCGCTGGCGCATTGGCCGCAAAACTTGAAGTCACTGGGATTCTCCGCCTGGCAATTGCTACACACCAGATTTAAGCTTCCAGCGCACTGGCCGCAAAATTTCATTCCTTTCGGATTTTCAAATCCGCATTTTCGGCAACGCATAATATTGGTCCCACCCGGATTGTTATAAAACTTATTTTATAAATTGTAGCTGATTGATTTTTTACTCGGTAAGAAAAGGTTGAATCAGTCCCCTGAAGGCAGTCGTGTAAAAAATCCCCCTAAGGCCATTTTTTCGTAATAACCCTTCGATTGCAAGCGCGTTTGGGAATTGTAGGAGAATTGGAGAATACGGTAGCGCCGGGTTGCATGGGCGCCGCAGACGCGGGCCCATGCTCGAGTTGGGATGGTGGGCCAGACTACTGCGTGCCAACCGCCGCTGGTGCCGCCACCGTGGTTTCGATGACCGGCAGGTCGCACTCATCGATATATAAGAAGGTTTCTTTGTTTTTGCGCAATAGTTCCACCTGGTCGATATCCAGGCCCATGGTATCGGCCATTTGCTGCGGTGTGACTTTGGGCAACGGTGCGCAACGGCGGTTTCGACGGTTGCCGTAGCGTTGCTGGTTCCAGATGATCCAGGCCGCCATCAACACCCACATTACCGTAATGACCAGGCCATAGTTGGTGACTCGTTCAAAGGTTTCATAACTGCCGGGGGTGACTATCCGGTCCATGAATAAGTACGAGCCATATCCCCATACGACCAGACTCACCAATGGTGTGATTAAATACGCCCATAAACTCCAGGAAACGAACATCACCACCAGTTCGGCGTATTTTTTGGTTTGCGGTACGATTTTCCAGAACATGCGTCGTGCTTCGCCCTTATGTTGTGCCTCGCGTACCCGCAATGGGGCATACTGCAACATCCGAGTTGGGCTGGTCCAGACGGCGCGGTTTTTACGTTTTTTCAGGATGGCTTTGGGCACGGCCACCACGGTGGTGGTGGCGCTGAGTAACCAATACACCGCGGGGTACCATATCGCCCAAAATATGTAACGGAACAAGCCGCGTCGCTCGTAAAGACTGTCCAGCGCCAATCCGATGGCAAATTGCAACAAGCACACGCTGGCGAGAATCACTCCCGTCCAGCCGGGAATGAGCGTGGGCACGCGCAACGGTTCCGGCCATACCCCCTCCGGTGCAAAATTGGTCCCGAAAAAACACAAAATGGTGAACATCAACGCATAACACCACAACACGCTCATCCAATATTCGGCGCTGACAATCCACATGCGGCGGTTTTCCCACTGGAAAATTTCTTTGGAGAATTTGGTGGCCGCTTCGTAGCCGCCTTGGGCCCAACGTAAGCGCTGTTTCCACAGCGCAGAGAGCGTTTCCGGAACTAATATCCAGGTTATGGCACGGGGCTCGTAGCGTATGTCCCAATAGCGCATTTGCAGTTTCCAGCTTATATCGATGTCTTCGGTCACGGTATCCGTGGACCAGTACTTGACATCGTGCAACGCGGCCAGACGGAACATGGTATTTACACCCGACACGGTAAAGATGCGGCCGATATTGCGTTGGGTGCGTTTTACCATGCCCACAATGGCGGAAAATTCACCGATTTGGATTCGTGCCAGCAAGCTGGTTTTGTTGATCACGCGAGGATTGCCGGTCACCGCGCCGACCCGTGGCCCTTCCTGGAAATGGTTCATCATCCAAAACAAGGCATCTTTGTCCAGCAAGGCGTCGGCATCGATACACATGATGAATTCGGCATTACTGGCCAATGCGCCCACTTTCAATGCTGTCGCCTTGCCGTAGTTTCGGGTTAGGTTGATGACCCGCAGTTTATCTACTTTTTCGGTGAGTCGCCCCAAGATACTGCCTGTTTCGTCAGAGCTGCCGTCGTTGATGGCGATGATTTCGAAAGACGGGTAATTGTTTTTCGCCAATTGTATGATCGCATCTTCAATGCAGGCCGCTTCGTTATGGCAGGGGACTAATATGGCCACATGGGGGTGTTCTTTTAACTCGGGCGGTTTTTGATTGCGGTGTTCACGGCGGTTAAAAAAGATAATCGCGCCGGTCATCCAGTAAACCGCCATGAACAAGGGATAGAAGAAAACGAATACAAAGAGAAGTAGTTCCACGATTAACCTCCTGCCTCTGAAGTGGAGCGGTGTGTTTCAGGGGCATCAATTTTTTGCAACACAGTCATCAAAGGCTGCGTGTTAAGTTGAATGCCGAAATGCTGGATGTCCAGCGCTTGAAATCGTTGCCTGAGCATTGCCAGGGAAATATTGTCGATGTCGTAACGCTGTTTGCTGAGTAAAAACACATCTGCGTTGATGCCCTTGAGTTCAGCGGCACGAATTCGATTATCGTCAATACTGTCGTTCATATCGACTTCCACAATCACAAAGTCGCTTTCAAAACCTTTGAGAGGGTCATCAAATACGCCGTATTTTAGATTTGCGCACACTTTGGAAAACAGTGTTTTAATAAACATTGCGGTTTTTCCATCCATGTCGGCGTCAAATACCACGCCATCGAACCGGATAAGGCGCGCCAGTTCGGTATACACGGGTGATAGGTTTTTACTGGGGAGACTTGCGGGCAGTCGCAAATAGACATGGCGAATACCCAGTTTGGATTGAAATAAATGGATGGCCCTGCGCAACACATCGGTGCCTATCGGCAAATCGTTGTTATGAAAAAACGCTTTGCTGTGATTCGAGGAAAACGGTGACAACACCACCATGTTAAGCCGCAACGGCTCCAGCCTGTCCAGCAGTTCGGAGAACATTTGTTCCTGTTTTTCCAGGGTATCGGCCTTTAAAAACGGATCCAGATCGATCACGCTAAAACGTTTTTTATCGGTGGCCATCCAGCGGTAGCTGAGTTCGTTGACGAGGTCCTCCACAGATGAGCTTTGCATTAACATGATGCGGTTGATTTGCGGCAGGTCTTGCAGTGCGGTGGGGCCGCTTTGCAGAGAAAACTGGTATCGCAAGCCAAGTTCCGTGGCGGTTGCGGCTATCACGTTGTCGTACATGCCGTACGGCCAGGTGACAGCGATGGGCTTGATTCCCAATTCCGCCTGCAGGCGTTGGATGGAATGCTGTAAATCGATTTTAATTCGCTTGCTGTAGGTGGATTCGGTTTCGTAGCTGTGACTCTGTGGAAAATACTGCCGGGTAACCGATGCCGCTTCCAGGCTGCCTTGCGGATTGGACTGTATACCGTGGTGCAGATCATGCGTGTGGGAGGCAATTTCCACCAGGGGTGAGCGGCTGACTTCCCGCAGCTGTTCCCAGCTCATTAATTTTCCGAAATATTCAGGCGGGGTATTCTTGGCATCCATCCAGCCGGTAACGACACTGGCCACTGATGGAAATTGATAGGTTTTTAATATCGGAACGACAAATTCATAATAGCTTTTAAGGCCATCGTCGAAGGTGAGCATCACCGCCTTTGCCGGCATACGTTCAGGATGTTGGCGGTATTCCTCCAACTGCGCCAGCGAGATCGGCTGGTAGCCGTTTGACTGCAAATAATCCATGTGCGCCACGAACCTGGAGCGGCTCAAGGCATAACTGTCATCACCGGGATCGGCGGCAATGTCGTGGTAGGTCAGCACGCTGAGTTCCGCGCTCCACGCCGCGGGGAGGCAGAGCAAGCACGCGCAAAACACCATCCGTTGTATCCAATTCACGCCGGACGGTGCAGCATCCCGCTTTAAATATTGCGCGGGTTTTGCCATCCGTCGTTGCCTAAAACTTGTGTTCATACGTGATATAAATGCTGAATTGTTGTTCCCGGTCACCGTCGTATACACGGCTGTCCACACCCGCTCCCCAGGTTAAATAATCAAAATCAGTAAAGTTGTATTCCTGTTGAAGTCCGATTCCATAAATGGGATTACTGCTGTAATCCTGCTGCCAATAGCTGCCGACAAATCCATAAAAATGATCCACGTGGCGTTTAAAACGGGAGTTATACACCAGGCTGGTTTTGTGGGTCAGGGTGATGGTGGAGTCGCGGCTTGGATTGAAATAGACAGCATTGGTGGCGGGCAAGGAGTTTTTGGAGCGGTATAAGTCCAATACCAAACGGTTCTCCAGCTTGGGTTTCAGGTGATACGCGTAACTGCCCGAGGTATAGAAACTTCTGCGGTTATTCTCGTCGGAAAATTCATATTGGTTTGCGCCGGCCGACCACGTCCAACGGTAGTCCTGGGTGCGAAAATCCACGAAGGCCGTGGTGCGGTCCGAGGTGGTACCTACCGCTTTGGCCCGCAATGGCAAGTCTTCGGCAAAAGTGGCATGTTGTAGCCCCAGTTGCCATAAATAATACGGTTCGAAAATAACAGCGCCGGTGATACCTTCTTCACCGCTGTTTTTGACATCGGTGGACAGTTCCACATCGAACGTCCACTGATAAGTTAAGTGGTGAATGACGCCAACGCCCAGGCGGTTTAAATCGCCGGTGGCGAACTCGGGGTCGTCGGCGCGCACGGCCAGAAAACGGGCATAACCGCGGGTATCTTTTAACAATTGCTGGCTGTAGCGTGTTTCGAACAGCCACTCCAGGTTACCCTGGTCCGAACTGTCGGTGGATAAAGAGACGGATGCAACCGGTGCGATATCCATATCACGCTCTTGCTTGAATTCCGTCAATTTTTCTTTAATTTCTTCATTTTCCGGCCAGATCGTAACGCCTTTTTCCAAAAGCGTAATGGCATCCGCCTGCCGGTTTTGCTCGTTTAAGCATTCACTGACCGGGATCAGCAAATACGCCTCCTGGTTAGGGGCGTCTTTAATGGATTGGTAATTTTTTAACGCCAGGTCGCAATCATTGGCCCATGTGGCGACAATGACCAGATCACGTCGCACGGCGTAGTTGTCAGGGTCTTTTGCGAGAATGGATTGCAGAATAGCAATGCCTTCCTGATGGTTCCCTTCACGGGCGGCATTAACACCTTTATCATGCAGAGGATTGTCGTTCAATGTTTCCGCGGCAACGCTAACCGTTCCACTGAGAAAAAAAATCACCAAAAAATTTGTTATTGTTTGAATTTGCACGTTAACTGCTCCGCCGCCCGTTAAATGTGTTCATGTAGGAATAGTGACTTCATTAAATCGTTTTGTTATTGACTACAGGATTCATATGCTTGAAAAATATTTTGTACCAATTGGTTTTACGCTAACGGCTTTTACACAAACCAGCCTTGCATTAACAGGCATAGCGCAATACTCATTGCACTAAGAATCACCGCACTAAAATAACGATAGAATGGCTGTTTTTATCAGCCGTTTTTACCTGGTAGACGCTTTACAAACATTAAACTGATAAGCGTTATTCCTAAGTGTTTTATTTTTTTACGTTTTTTGTTACCGGGATGGTTAAATAATATACAGTTTTTTACCCCTAAAAGTCCAGTGCTATTTACGTACAATACTACAGTAACTATTTTTAACTACTTATGCTACCCATCCGGGTCTGATACGAATAGGGAAACTAGAAATAACATCTATGAAAACATCATCTCAAGAAACATCACACCGTCATCGGCTTAGGCAAATTTTCCAGCAGGGAATTGAGGCAGTGCAAGGTGAAACTTGTGTTGCGCGTTGGTTGAAGCAGCATCCTATTAAGGGTTCGGTACACATTATCGCCATCGGCAAAGCGGCGGCCAGCATGGCGCAAGGCGCTATAAATGCGCTACCAGATCAAATCGAAGAGGGCTTGTTGATTACCAAAACCGGCCATTGTCAGCCGTTTGAGGATAACATTCACTGCGTTGAAGCGGCTCATCCGGTGCCCGATGAATCCAGTTTACAAGCTGGCGGACAATTGCTGCATTTCATACAAGCCATTCCCGTGCATTCCCAGACGCTGGTGTTGATTTCGGGAGGCACCTCATCGCTGGTGGAAGTGCTGCCGCAGGAAATCAGTCTGGCGGATTGGCAACGAACCACGCAGTGGTTGTTGGCCAATAGCTTCAGCATCGACCAGATCAACGCCATTCGTAAACGCTTGTCGTGTATCAAAGCAGGACGGTTGGCGCATTATTTTGCCGACCGCCGAGTGATGTGTTTAATGATATCCGATGTGCCGGGGGACGATCCGGGTATTATCGGCTCCGGCCTGCTGGTACCCGAACGCACCCGTGACGAAGCCTGGCTAGCCGGTTTACCAGGGGAAATTACCGGGCTCATTCAGCGCGCACCGCCGCTGCCGATGGAAAATGATCCATGTTTTAAAACCATCGTCAGAGAAATCGTGGCAAACCTGGCAGATGCCAAACACGCTGCCGAATCCGCAGCGCAACATATGGGTTTGCAGACCCATTATCATGAGGAGTTTATAGACGGTGATGCCGTTGAGGCGGGGCGACATTTGGCGCAACAACTATTGCAGGGGCCGCCAGGGGTGCATATCTGGGGCGGGGAAACAACCGTGCAGTTGCCGGTTAATCCGGGCCGGGGCGGGCGCAATCAAAGCCTGGCGCTGGCGGCTGCGCAAATCCTGAATAACCATCCGGATGTTTTTCTGTTAGCGGGTGGGACCGACGGCACCGATGGTCCGGGAGAATACGCCGGTGCTATGGTTGATGGCGGCACGGCCTCACGGGGAATTCAACACTTGGCTGGCGCCCAGCCGCTTAGCTGGTATTTAGAACACGCCGATGCCGGGTCGTTCTTGCAGGCCAGTGGCGATTTGATAAAAACCGGACCGACCGGTACCAACGTCATGGATTTGATCTTGGGTTTAAAAGTTGCCCACTGACTGCCTTCCGCCATCGTTCAACACGGCGATAGTGCGAGATCTGGCGTGGGTAATTCAAAGTCCGGTCCTGTTAAATCCCTCCTGCAAAGATTTCCAGTGGCCGCCTGACGTTCAACCCGATGGCGAATCGCTTAGCCGAAACCTGGTCATTGACGACGACTGGCTTGAACAGCAGCTTCAGCAATGCGGGGAATGGTTAAGTGAGCTCGACACGAACCCAAAGCGCTTACAGGATTGGTTAACGGCGCGTTTCAACCCTCGGCTGGGATATTATTTTGAATCCTTAGTGGAATTCTGGCTGCGGCATACCAATGCCGGCCGGCGAATAGTTCCACATCTGCAAGTCAAAGAGCGGCAACATACCGTGGGTGAATTCGATTTTTTACTGGACAATGGCGGCAATCACTGCGCGTATCACTGGGAAGTGGCGGTTAAATTTTATTTGTATTTTCGACACGCCGATGAGCGGATTTTGTGGTATGGACCAAATTCCCGCGATCGCCTGGATATCAAACTGCAGCGCTTGTTCCACCATCAGCTGCGATTGTCCGCACACCCTGCGGCCGCCGACCGTTTACGCCAGTCCGGTGTGAGATTGCCGGTGGTGCCACAATTGTTATTGAAAGGTTATTTGTTTTATCCCTCGCACGGCGATTGGCGGAATCCCCCATTGCGGGATGAATTGTCGGCCCATCATTTACGGGGCTGGTGGACGTATATGGAACGGTTTGACATTCCAAATGCGGAACAGGACCGGCGCTGGGTTTTTTTACCACGGTTACGATGGCTGGCACCCGCGGTAAGCGACGAATCCGATGCCTCGTTAATGAATATCAAACAATTGCACAGTTTTTGCTTAGATTTGCTCACACGCAAACAACGCCCGCCTTTGATTGCGGAAATGCGTTTTACGGACGCCGGCGTGTGGGAAGAGGTGTCCAGAGGATTTGTGCTGCCGGAAACCTGGCCCAGTCTCGGCCCAAAACAGTGACATAATTCATGAATTTGTGAACCAGTCGCGGTTATAAGCTATATTTACCTGTTTTTACTATCTATTGTTATTTTACCTGGCCGATACAGAACGAAATGCAGAGCACACTGTTAGTCAACCACCTGGCAAGATGAGTGTAAAGGACCGAAACGATGATTAAATTGGACCCCATATTTAAATTGG
>JAJDNG010000223.1 GCA_022340845.1 Gammaproteobacteria bacterium
TTGGTGGCCGTGTTGGAAAATTATCAGCAACAAGACGGTAATGTACGCATTCCCGAAAAACTGCAAGCGTACATGGGCGGGCAAGAGTTGTTGTTTTAGTATGGTTTAGATGACAAGGTAAATAGCGATGCAATACTTCCCAATGTTTTTCAATATCAATGAGCGTCCGTGTGTGGTCGTGGGCGGTGGTGAAGTGGCGGCCCGTAAGGTGTCATTGCTGAGCCGAGCCGGTGGCAAGGTGACGGTGGTCTCACCGCAACTGTGTGAAAGCCTGCAACGGCGCCTAGCCGACGGGGAAATCCAGCACAAAGCGAAATCCTACGGCTCCGAAGATATTAACGATTGTGTCTTGGTGGTGGCAGCCACCGACGATGCTGCTGTTAACCGCAGCATATCGGAACTGGCCCAGCAAAAGAATCTTCCCGTCAACGTCGTGGATCAACCGGAGTTGTGCACTTTTGTAGTGCCTTCTCTCATCGACCGCTCGCCCGTGCAAGTCGCCGTCTCCACGGGCGGCGCGTCACCCGTGTTGGCCCGCTTGCTGCGCACCCGGTTGGAAACATTGATCCCGGCATCCTACGGAAGACTGGCCAGTTTGATGGACGAATTCCGGGACAAAGTCAAAGCGCATTTTCCCGATGGCGACAAACGCCGGCGCTTTTGGGAGACCGTCATTCAAGGGCCGGTTGCCGAAATGGTATACGCCGGTAAAGAAGAGGCCGCCCGGGAAGCCATGCACGAGGCGGTGGATGAAGGCGTTACATCCACACCGGAGTTCGGCGAGGTGTATCTGGTGGGCGCCGGCCCGGGGGATCCGGATTTGCTGACTTTTCGAGCATTGCGTTTGTTACAACAAGCCGAAGTTATTATTTACGACCGCCTGGTGTCGGAAGAAATCTTGGATCTGGCACGGCGCGATGCGGATTTGGTGTACGTGGGCAAAGAACGCGACAAACACACCTTACCACAGGAAGACATCAACCAAATGTTGGTGCGCATCGCCAAAAAAGGCAAGCGCGTGCTGCGCTTAAAAGGCGGTGATCCGTTTATATTCGGCCGCGGCGGCGAAGAAATCGAAACCCTGATGGAAGAGGGTATCCCGTTTCAAGTGGTGCCCGGTATAACCGCCGCCGCCGGTGCGGCTTCCTATGCGGGCATTCCGTTAACCCACAGGGATTATGCGCAATCGGCACTGTTTGTCACCGGGCATTTAAAAGATGGCAGTATGAATCTCAACTGGAACGCCCTGGTGCAGCCCAATCAAACCGTTATTGTGTACATGGGCTTGCTGGGCGTCAAATCGCTGTGTCAAAAACTCATCGAACATGGCATGGCGCCGGACAAACCCATCGCCCTGGTGCAGCAGGCAACGACCGCCAACCAGCGCGTATTGATTGCCGACCTGCAAACCATGCCGCAGCGCGTAGACCAGGAAGACATCAAGCCGCCCACACTGATTATTGTCGGTGACGTTGTCAAGCTGCATGAAAAACTTGCGTGGTTTGAGCCGCAAGGCGTGTCTTCGGAAGGTTCATAAAATTCCGTTTTTTCGCCAAGGGACGATTGTCACGAAAAAACGATAAGCTCGAGCAATTCGCAGGGGTTTTTCCCACTTTTTATAGCACGACATCTTCCGGTAAAACTTTGCAGATTGGCGAATTAGGGTTAGTATTTGAAAGTTCCGAAAGAACCTCCGCGCTTTAAAAAATGAATAATGGGGAGAAATCAAATGCTAAGCGCCAAAACCAACACACTCGCCGGTTTTCTAATCATGTTAAGTTGTGCATTGTTTGCGCAATCGATGTGGGTACAACCCGTGTTTGCAAAGGCGGTAAACTTTGCTGCCGGTGGTGGATTAAACTACAAACAAGCAAAGATCGGGTTTATCAATCGGCAAGGCACTGCGGTGGCCAATAAAGAGCCGACGTTGTTAAATCTGGAGGGGTTTTTTGCTTTGGCGGTGAAAAAATTCTATTTCACCGTCAACGCGGATTTTACGCTGCTTCCCGACGAAGAAACGAAAACCGCAGCGGCCATAGATACTGACGAATCTATTTCCCGATACGACTTTGCCATGACCGCGGGATTTAACATCACCAAGAGTTTTTCCTTGTTTGGCGGGTTGTTGTATGGTTCAACCGATCGTGACGTGGTTGTAACGGACACCACAAGCGATACAACCATTTCCGATGAGACCATGAGCATGAGTGAGTTCGGGCCGTATTTAGGGTTGAATTATACTTTTTATTTTAAAAATCACATGTCACTGGGTTTCAACGGGGCTTATGCGTTCATGAGCGGTGAACAAACCTGGGGTCAGTCCGGGTTTGATCCTGAAGTGAGCTACAAGGGCGATACGCAGGGCACCAGTTTGGGTGTTAAGTTTTCCGGGCCCATGGGGCGGATTGCCAGTTACTATGTAGGGTATAAAAACACCCAGTACAAGTTTGAAACCGACGATTCCCAGTTCACGACCGACGAGAATTTTCAGACGTTGTCTGCGGGTGTCACCTTTTATTTCTAAACCACGGCTGAACCTGGAGCAGCGCTACGATTGGGTTACCTCGTTGTCGGTTCGTTCCGTAATTGCCGGTTAAAAGGTTCCAAAGCTTCGTCTTACCGGCTCGCTGGGCTTTTTGTCGGCTTCTTTTGGCGTCTTCGTTTCTGATAAATTGGTTTGCGGCGTTTTTCGCAAACGTCGATGCAGGCGAATCAGTTTCCGGTTTTTTCTGTCCAAAGCCAATCCTTTGTCCACGATGACGCGGGCGTCCTTGTAGTCTCTTCGCTTCATCTTGTCAGTGGCTAAAGTGATACACGTCGTGACTATTAATGAATAACCCGCTTTGGCTTTTGCGTGATGTGGCGACAGGTTATCTATGTCTTTATAGTATTTGTGGGCTTGTTCCAGTTCCTCTATAGACAAATCTTTCTTGGCCAGCAAAGCGGTGGCCTTGTCGTTTAGCTCCTTAATCTGCTGGTCTAATGATTCCATGCGTTGACGTTCATCCACTTCTTCCGCAGTAGGTTTGGAGTGTGCGGTATCCAGTTTGGCGACTTGCTCGGGTTGAGCGGCGGATGTGGTCAGCGCGTTGTTTGGGTTACCGCTTTGCCGATTTTGTTTTTCCACTGTCGCGGGTTTTGCCGTATCCGCAGTACTGGTCGGAGACGGGGATTTTGTGACCGTCGTCGCCACAACCGGTTTGGAAAGTTTGGGACCATTTTTAGACGAAGGTTTGGCATCGTTTGTTGCAGCGCGTTTGGTTAAGTTATCCGTAGAGGCTAATTCAGCAGCTGATTTGGTTTTAGACTTTGGCTGGATGTTTTTTTCGGCCGCTGGTCGGCTGGTCGCCAGTTGTTTTTGTGCAGTTTGTTTTTTTATTGTTTCTCTGCGGTGTGCCTGGTTGAAGTCGGTTATCAGAGATGCCAGCTCAGGATGATTTGGGTCCACCATTTTTGCCTGGGAAAGATGTTGTTCAGCGAGGTACCACTGCTGCGCGTTAATGGCTTCACGGGATTGATGCACATACCAATCACTAATGCGGCGAATACCTTGTTTGGCAGCGGTATTCGTGGGATCTATTTCCAGAACTTGATGGTATGCGTCGAGCGCGCTTTCATTATTCGGATAAACAAATCGTTTGCTGTCGAACGCCGTCTGCGCTAACTGCAGTAATTTTTCCAGTTTCGCTTGTTGCGGATTCAGTTGCGATGTTTGTTTAGGTTTTTGTTGCCGTGATTGTTCACTCTGTTGTTTTGAATTTTGTTGTGGCGATTCTTTTGGCTGTTTTTGTGATTGTTCTTGTGGCTCTGATTGCGATGGTTGTTTAAATGTCTGTTTCAATGTCTGTTTCAATGGTTCGGTCTGCAATGCGACCGATGCCGCAGGAGAGGTGTCCGGCGTCGCGGCAGGACTTGATGGTGTCACCTGGGAAGTGGAACCTGCCAGGATTTTTTTCACATCCGCTTCGAAATAAATCAAGCCGCCGAGAATGACTGCAGTGAGTAGCAATGCGGCTGTTATGGCAAACGGTAATTTCCTTGAATGAGTGGAGGTTGGCTCGGCTTGGCCTGGTGGCTCGTCAGGCGGTAAAGTGGCTTGTACCCCTTGTTGAGGCAATGGTTGAGGCAAAGGTTGAGACACAGCTTGCGAGGCAGACTGAGACACTCGCAAGCTGTCTGCAATCTGCGCTGACTGGCCCGCAGCGCCGGTGGTTACCATACGTTGCGGTCCGGTGTGTCGCGCAGGGACCACTGTATGAGGCATTATTTGAGTTTGCACATCGGTGGAATGCTGGTAAATATTGTTCAGTTCTTGAATAATTTCATTTCCGCTTTGAAAGCGGTTCTCGCGGTCTTTGCTCAGCAACTTGTTGACAAATTCCTGATAGTGCTCAAATGGGGAATCCAAAGTCGGCACTGGCTCACTGATATGCTTTATGGCGATGGAAACACCCGAATCGCCATGAAATGGCGGTTGTCCGGAAAGCATCTCAAAAAACACGACACCCAGGCTGTACAAGTCCGAGCGATGATCCACATCATCCCCTCGAGCCTGCTCGGGACTCATATAAACAGGCGTGCCGATCACAGAACCTGCTATCGTCAGAGTGGTGGTCGCGCTATGAGTCGCTTTGGCGACGCCAAAATCGGTAAGACACGCATTGCCGTGCTGGTCAAATAACACATTGGCTGGTTTTACATCCCGGTGCACGAAGCCATTATCATGGGCATATTGGAGGGCGCTGGCGATCTGTTGGGTAATTAAAATGGCTTGCGATTCTGCCATTCCCTGGGAGATTTTTGCTTTTAAGTCTCCACCGGGGCTGTATTGCATTGCGATGTAGAATTGATCATCGATGTTGCCTACGTCGTATACGGCGATAATATTAGGATGGGATAGCTTGGCGACGATCTTGGCTTCCCGTATAAAACGCTCGCCGAATGTGCCGTCTTCGGTTAAAAAAGGAGACATTAGTTTTATCGCCACTTGACGGTCCAGGCTTTCCTGAATGGCAAGGTATACCGTGGCCATACCTCCTTTGCCTACTTGGCGAATGATTTGATATCCGGGTATTTCCATAGAGTCTAGTTGTCAATATTCGAATCGCGTTTACGGATGCAGTTACGCAGTAAAGTATAACACCCATGTAAGAATTCCCATAAGAGAATGGGTCGAGCAAGACCACAGAGGATGAATCGATTCGGTGCAAACTATGATTGTCGAGATCATGCCGCGTGCGCTAATTATCCCCGTATCCGTAACAGGGAGGGTGAATTCCGAGCTGGGCAAGCCGTTTCGCAACAAGGGAGGGTCCAACTCTCAACAGGAAAGGTCTTATTTTCAACTGCAGAGCCCGGTTTCCCCATGGGATGTCTGAACGACTCTGGATTACCTGTTAGAAGTATTCTGGAAAGGAACGAACTCGAATACATATAATTATTTGGATTACGTTTTTAGCTTCCGTTTTTAGTCAATGCAAGTGCCAATTCCCAATTGCTGAAATAGTCCTCTAATACGTTGGTTACAGGATACAATGTCCAATGTCCAGCGTATCGGCGTTATTCCAAGAATTGATGTGAACTTTCAATAAAGCAGGTTTTGGCACTTTTGATATCAGTAAAATAGGAATAAAATCAGGATTTCGAGTCCCGGCTTAATGTAATGTGTTTCTATCAGTGAAAATAAAAGCAAATTATTAGTGGCTGCGGCAGAAAATAACAGAGGCTCTATCGAATGACTGCGCAATAAATTTATCAAAGATATTACAACGAAACATACGAAAAAGATGTAAACATCCACGTTTCGCTGCGGCTATTTTAGCCACTCATGAAGAGGAAAGCGTATGTTTAAAATAACGCAAAATGGCTCGAATCGATTGGATATTGAGATGAATGGAAAGTTAAACGCAGATCAAATGAAAATCGCCTTAGATGAGCTGATGAGTAAATCGAAAAATATTGAAAATCGCACAATGGG
>JAJDNG010000224.1 GCA_022340845.1 Gammaproteobacteria bacterium
GACCTTCTTTCATCTCTTTTAACATCAAGTGGTTACGCAAGCAAGAGGCGGGTACTGCTGCATGACCATAGGGCGGATAGTCATCCAGCATCTGTCGTATTTTTCTGTGCGCACGAAGAGTTGCCACTATGGCAACTCCTCTATCTGAAATAAGGTTAACCATTAACCTTATTTCTGCATTACCTTAAAATAGTAAGTATTAAATCAGAAAGCTTTGCTATTTGGCTGAGTGGCCCGATAGTTTTACTTCTACTTTTTCATCATCTTTCAAGCTGCCGTAGTACTCACGCAAAATGGTGAGGACTTCCGGGCGGCTGAAATTATCCGGCACTTCACTGCCTTCGGAAAGTGCTTTGCGTAATTTTGTACCGGAAAGCAACAGCCTGTCAGCGGCGTCATGGGGGCAGGTTTTCATGGAAGCCATGCCGCCACATTTGTTGCACCAGAACGTCCAATCGATTTTCAGCGGTTGGGTTTCCAGTGCGCCGTGGGGAATTTCGTCAAAAATGTGATGCGCATCGAAGGGGCCGTAGTAATCGCCCACGCCGGCATGGTCACGGCCGACAATCAAATGCGAGCAGCCGTAATTCTGGCGGAACAACGCATGCAACAACGCTTCGCGCGGACCGGCGTAACGCATATCCAGAGGGTACCCGGCTTGAATCACCGTGTTATCGACAAAATAGTTTTCGATCAACGTGCCTATGGCTTTGCTGCGCACATCGGCGGGAATATCGCCGGGTTTGAGTTTGCCCAACAGGGAATGAATCAGCACGCCATCCAGGGTTTCGATGGCGATTTTGGCGAGGTACTCATGGGAGCGGTGCATGGGATTGCGGGTTTGGAAGGCGGCGATGGTTTTCCAGCCGCGCTTTTTAAATTCCTCGCGGGTCTGGGTCGGCGTCATGAACTGGTCGCCGTATTGTTCAGGAAATCCACCCAGGGACAGGATTTTTACCGAGCCGGCCAGGTTGACATCACCTTGCTCCATCACCATTTTCACGCCCGGGTGTTCCATGTCGGTGGTTTTGTACACTTGCATGCACTCGTGGGCTTTGTCGATGGTGAATTTTTCGGTCAGCTTCATGGTGGCGAGAATTTCATCGCGCTCTGGATCGTACAAGGCAACATCGTCGCCTTCGGTCAATCCTGCCGCGGTGCTGACATCGGTGGATAAGGTAATGGGGATGGGCCAGAACAAACCGTTGGCCATTTTCATGCCGTCGCATACGCCTTCCCAGTCGGCGCGGGTCATAAATCCCTCTAATGGCGTGAAGCCACCGATACCCAGCATCACCAGGTCACCGGCTTCCCGGGAGGAAATATTGATCTTGGTTAAACTTTGCGCTCGGGCTTTCTCTGCCTCCAGCGCGGCTCCCTCTAATAACAAGGGTTTAAGTTCATCAGAACCGTGTGGTTTTACTAATGTCGTCATCGCAATCCCTCTTCACTTTTTATTATTGAAATCATGGCGTACAACATCGATATCTTAAAAGATATCGATAACATCGTGGATTTCAAAACTTCTTATTAATAAGTATGTTGCGTAAAGCAACCCAACTAAGCTTTCTGTGAGCAAACAACCATATCCGCTTTTAAATCAAAAGCAAAGTTGTTTAAATTTCTCGCAGTATAAAATTCCTTTATTAAATTTTTTCGGTAAAAACACGTGCTTACAGCCGGGAGGAACGGAAAAGTATATGCTTGTTCGCGTTTAGGTCAATAGATCTGGATCAAGTTTTTACGGAAAGTTTGATCGAGGTCATTAAAGGTACGAGGCCCGAGATTATAGGAGCGAGGTGGCGGGTTAGAGGATGGTTCCAGGGTTGCGCCGTTCACCTGGAACCTCTCGTCTCTATGAGACGGTTTGTCCGGCCGCTTGTAAATCCGCGTGGTAGGAGGAGCGCACCAAAGGCCCGCTGGCTACGTTGGAAAATCCTAATTTTTCCGCGGCCGCTGCGAATTGCGCAAATTCGTCCGGGGTGACATAACGGCTCACCGGCAGGTGGTGAATGCTGGGTTGTAAATATTGACCGAGCGTGAGCATCTCGACGTCATGGGCCCGTAAATCTTTCATGACCGCAAGAATTTCATCATTTTCTTCGCCTAATCCCAGCATCAGCCCCGATTTGGTGGGCACCTGGGGGTATAAGGCCTTGAAGCGTTGTAATAACTGCAGCGACCAGTGGTAATCCGCGCCGGGACGGGCTTGTTTGTACAAGCGTGGTACGGTTTCCAGATTGTGGTTAAAAACATCCGGCGGCGCTTGTTCCATGATGCCCAGTGCGACATCCATGCGGCCGCGAAAATCCGGTACCAGAATCTCGATTTTGGTTTGCGGTGCATGCTGGCGAACGGCTTGAATGCAACGCACAAAATGCTCTGCGCCGCCATCGCGTAAATCGTCCCGGTCCACCGAGGTGATCACCACGTATTTCAGATCCAGAGTGGCGATGGTTTGCGCCAGGTGTTGCGGCTCGTCGGGGTCCAGCGCAGCCGGTCGGCCATGGGCCACGTCGCAAAACGGGCAGCGACGGGTGCAAATCTCGCCCATGATCATAAACGTGGCGGTGCCGTGACTGAAACATTCGCCCAGATTGGGGCAGGAGGCTTCTTCGCACACGGTGTGTAAATTGTGTTGGCGCAGCAAATTTTTAATCCGCATGACGTTGGGCCCGGTGGGCGCTTTGGCGCGGATCCATTTGGGCTTGCGCTGCGGATTGACGGTGGGCTCCACTTTTATAGGAATGCGGGCGACTTTCTCCGCGCCGCGCATGGGGACGCCTTGTTTAACGGAAGATTTTATTGAAGGTTTGGATTTGTTCATTTTTGTGCCGCTGTGAAAAACGTCCATTATACCTTGTTGGAGCGTTCCTATGGGACGCGATTTGGCTCATGGGCCACCGACTCCATTCACACCCCATAGGGACGCTTCTACGACGGATTCGCCAGCATTCGTTGCAGGTGGTGTAATAATTCCTCTGTCACCTGATTGTATGCCAACCCATCACGAAGTGCTTTCAATGTGGTGGTTTGCAAGCCCTCAAATCCGCAAGGGTTAATGCGAGAGAAAGGTTCCAAATCCATGTCCACGTTCAAGCTCAAGCCGTGATAGCTGCAGCCTTTGCGTACCCGCAAGCCCAGGGCGGCGATTTTTTCGCCATTGACATAGACCCCCGGCGCGTTTGGCTTGCGTTGCGCGCTAATTGTGTATTGTTGCAACAAATCGATGACGGCTTGTTCCAGTAGTTGCACCAAGTGTTTGACGCCCAGACTGCGGCGGCGCAAATCCAACAGAACATACACCACAATTTGTCCGGGACCATGGTAAGTGACCTGGCCACCGCGATCACATTCCACCACGGGAATATCGCCGGGATTTAGCAAGTGTTCGCGTTTACCATTTAAACCCAGGGTGAAGACCGGGTCGTGTTCCACCACCCAGATTTCATCCGGTGTACGGGCATCGCGTTCATCGGTAAAGCTGCGCATGGCTTGCCACACGGGTATATAAGGATTGCGGCCTAGCTGGCGGACGATGGGGGTGGTCAGCGTCATAGCCCTGGGCTTATAACGCCATCATGATTTGTTCGCTGGCGGTCAGCTCTTGGTAAATCGCGTCCAGTTGATCGCGACTGGTGGCTTCTATGGTGACCGTGATGGACAGGTATTTGCCGTTTTTGCTGGTCCGGCGGCTGATGGCGTCGTGGGTGATGTCCGGTGAGTGCCGCTTGACGATGTCAAACACGTGCAAATGTAATCCATCCGTGGCCAGTCCCATGGCTTTAATAGGGAACTGGCAGGGAAATTCCATGGCGCTTTCCTGGGAACTGGCTTGAGTTGAGTCTTGCGGATTGTTTGAGTCTTGGTTCATGGTGCTAGATTCTACTGGACTACAGGTTGGTCTACTGGTAATTGCGATTACATTTTACCTTCGCGCAATAACTGTTTGTATTGCTGGTACAAACCGTACATGCGCTCCCACAGCGGGCCGGGTTTGCCGTTGCCCACCGGTGTGCCGTTGAGGTGAGTCACGGCCAGGATTTCTTTGGTGGAGCTGGTAAGCCAGATTTCGTCGGCGCGGGTTAAATCCGCTTCTAGAATATTGGCCTCTTCATACGGTATATGGTTTTGTGCCGCCAGTTCAATGACCAGATCCCGGGTAATGCCCGGCAGCAGCAATGGCCCTTTCGACGGTGTACGGATAATGCCGTCGTGTACGATAAACAAATTACTGGCAGCCCCTTCGGTGGCCAGGCCGTCGCGAATCAAAATGGCTTCGGCGGATTGGGCGTCAATGGCTTTTTGCCGCAGTAACACATTGGGCAGCAGGCAAATGGCTTTGATGTGGCAGTAGACCCAACGAATATCTTCCGTGGTGATGGCGGCGACCCCGGATTTTAACAATTCGGCACCGGCGCCGCTCAGCGGGCTGCTCATGATCAAAACGGTGGGGGTGGCGTTGCTGGGAAAAGCATGGTCGCGTTTGGCGGCACCGCGGGTGATTTGTAAATATACCGACTGGTCTTCGCCTTCATTGGCGTCGATGATTTTTTCGATGAGATACTGCCACTGCTCGGCGGTGTGAGGATTCGGTATACGTACGCCATCGAGACTGTCTTGCAAACGCGCCAAATGCCCTTGCAGGCGAAACGGCCGTCTGCCATACGCAGGGATGACTTCATACACTCCGTCACCGAAAATGAATCCCCGGTCCAATACCGACACGCAGGCATCTTCCTCGGGTAAAAAATCGCCGTTCAAATATACAGTGGACATGTCGTTGGAGCCTGATTATTGGTTTAGGGGAATGTATGGTATCAAAATTAACCACGAAGGCACGAAGCACACGAAGAAAAAATAATTTAAAAAATCCTTCGTGGTTATTTACCTAGGGTAGGACACTACACTAGTTGATAGCCAGCTTAATGGAATCCACGATATTTTGCCAAAAGGTGCCTGGCCCCACATCGGACAAGGCGATTAATTTGCGCACAGCATAATTCTTATCCCCCAACACAATGTTGACGGTGCCATAGGTGCGGCCTTTTTCCGCGGGGGCGATGATTTCCGCGTTAATGCTCATGCTGGCATCCAGATTTTTATATTGGCCTTTAGGGATGGTGATGTATAAATCTTCGTTTAGGCCCAGGGGCAGTTCTTCGCTTTCGCCTTTCCAGATTCTGACCTTGGTCAGTGGTTGGTTGGCGCCATACAGCTTATGGGTTTCATAAAACCGGTAGCCGTAATTCAGTAGTTTGTTGCTTTCGGTGGAGCGAGCTTTTTTACTTTTTGTGCCCAAAACCACGGAGATCAGGCGCATGTTGTCCTGCATGGCCGAAGCCACCAGGCAAAAACCCGCCGATTCGGTATGCCCGGTTTTTATGCCGTCTACAGCATCGTTTTTCCACAGCAAGGTGTTACGGTTATTTTGTTTGATCTTATTGTATTTAAAGGATTTTATGGAATACAGCTTGTATTCCTCGGGGTGATCCCGAATTAACGCTTTGCCCAGCAAAGCCAAGTCCCGTGGTGTGGAATAATGTTCCGGGTTGGGCAAGCCGGTGGCGTTGGCAAAATGGGTGTCGTTCAGGCCCAGGCGTTGAGCGTGCTGGTTCATTAAGGCCACAAAAGATTCTTCACTGCTTGCGATGTGTTCAGCCAGGGCAATGGTGGCGTCATTGCCCGATTGCACAATCATGCCTTTGTTGAGTTCTTCGATGGAGACTTTATCGCCCACTTCGATAAACATGCGTGAGCCCGTCATCCGCCAGGCTTTTTCACTGACGGTGACCATGTCCTGCGGTTTGATGGCGCCTAATGCCAATTCTTCAGCCACAATGTAAGACACCATCATTTTAGTCAGACTGGCAGGCTCCATGCGTTGATCGGCTTTGCGCTCGGCGAGCACCTGGCCACTGTCGAAATCCATCAGAAAATACCCGTCGGCATCGATCGCGGGGGGATCGGGAACTAATTGCGCGCCCACTGCTGTGAGCGAAAAACTGACAATAAACAAACTGACTGCAATAAAAACCGGTTTATGCATAGTGCCTCATTGTATTGCTGACTATTATAGGGTTAGTGACTCATTGCCGAAACGGGGTGAATGATCAATCGCTCAACACCATGACGTCGTTGATGCCGAGATTCGATAACTGGGATTGTACCGATTGCACTTGCTTCCAGTCTCTGAACGGGCCCACGCGAACCCTGTAATAAGTGTCGTTGGTACTGCTGATGCTGACGGGAAATGGAATCTGTAACGATATTTTCTGTACCAAACGTTCGGCATTACCGCGATCGCTGAAAGCGCCCACTTGCACAAAATGCCCCCCGGCTATCGCAGTGGAGGTTTGTGTCACCGGTATTTGTGTGGCCTGGGTTTGTGCCACCGGGGTTACCTCTATGGCTTTGACTTCCACCGGGGCAGTGCCGTGAGCGGCAATGCCCAGCTTCACCGCCGCGGCATAAGATAAGTCAATCAGGCGGTCACTGTGAAACGGCCCCCGGTCATTGACTTTCACAATGGCGCTTTTTCGATTATTCAAATTGGTGACTCGCACGTAGGTGGGTAAGGGCAGGGATTTGTGGGCGGCGCTCATGGCATACATATCATAGGGTTCGCCGCTGGAAGTGGCCCGGCCATGAAATTTTGTGCCGTACCACGAAGCCACGCCCCGTTGCACATACCCCTTGGCACTGTCCAGTACGTTATAGCGTTTCCCCGCCACCACATAGCTGTCGGGGTTGCCGTATTTACTGAGTGGTTCGTAGCGGGGCTGCGCGTCTTGAATAGCATCGGCATCCAGTACCCGTTGCGGCGCACCGTCTTGCGGGCCCAGCGTGCCACACGCACTGACCAACAGCCCCAGGGCCAATGGCGCCCAAACGATGTGATGGTCATTGTGCGCAGATTTAAAAGTCATGCTTATTCCGTGACGGCAACCGCGGTTTGACGTTTTTCTTTAATGGCTTTGCTTAATTGATACACTGCCATGGCGTATAACTGACTGTGATTGTAGCGGGTAATGACATAAAAGTTGTCCATTCCCACCCAATATTCTTCCCCGTCTTTATTTTCCAGTTCGATCAACGCGGCTTTTTCGTCAGTGGGGAAATCATCGGCGATAGAAATGCCTTTTTTCAGCATGTCTCCCAGGGGCATGTGTGGCCGTATGCCTTTTTTAACGAGGGCTTTGTAGCCATTGCCATTGACCTTGGCTTTGCTGGCAACGGGTTGGCCTTTACGCCAATTGTGTTCGGCAAAATAGTTTGCCACGCTGCCGATCACGTCCACGGAATTTCCCCACAAATCCCGCTTCCCGTCATTGTCAAAGTCCACTGCATAGCGGCGAAAACTGCTGGAAATAAATTGGGGCTTACCCATGGCACCGGCGTAAGAGCCTTTGATCTCTTCGGGATCTATGTTTTCTTCACGGGCGAGCAACAGAAACTGTTCCAGCTCGCTTTTAAAAAACCGGCTGCGTTTCGGGTAATTAAAAGCCAGAGTGGAGAGCGACTCCAATACCGAATAACGGCCCCGGTATTTGCCATACAACGACTCCACGCCAATGATGGCAACGATAATTTCCGGATTCACGCCAAAATCTTTGTAAGCCCGGCTCAACGCCGCATCGTTTTGTTTCCAAAACTCAACGCCACCGTTGATGCGCTTTTCGGTGAGAAAAATAGGTCGGTATTCATGCCAAGGCTTGGCTTCCGCAGGACGGGTAATGGCATCGATGATTTTCTGATTAATATCCACTTTGGCAAACACTTTCAGCAATTCGCCTTCCTTGAAGCCGTGTTTTTTGTTCATGTCGTCAATAAACTCGCGCACATCGCTGCGAGCGGACAAATCCGCCAACGACAAAGCAGGGCTGAGCAAGCACAGAATGAACACGACTAAGGGCTGTAGAGAAACGGTTTTTTTCAGCATAGAACTACCTGGGAAGTAATTTGCGATTAGTATGAATGGCCATCAGGATACCGAAACTGGCGGTGATCGTCACTATGGAGGTCCCGCCATAGCTGATCAGTGGCAATGGCACGCCCACCACGGGTAACAGTCCGATGACCATACCGATGTTGACAAACACATAAGTGAAAAACGTCATAATCAAACCGCCTGCCACCAGGCGGGTAAAAGTATCTTGCGCTTGGGCCGCCACCATAATGCCGCGTACCACAATGAACAGATATACGGTTAACAAAATCAGCACGCCTAATAATCCGAATTCCTCGGCAAATGCGGCAAAAATAAAATCCGTGGAACGCTCCGGCAGGAAGTTCAATTGAGACTGCGAGCCGTTTAACCAGCCCTTGCCGAACAATCCTCCCGAACCGATGGCAATTTTTGATTGGATGATGTGGTAACCCGCACCCAGTGGGTCGGATTCGGGATTCAATAACGTCAGCACCCGCTGGCGTTGATAGTCATGCATTAAGTACCAGGCGACCGGGGCGCAGGCGGCGCCTAGGCCCACGATACTGACGATTAAACGCCAGCGGATACCGGCAAAAAACAGCACAAAAAATCCTGCTCCGGCAATCAATAAAGCCGTACCCAGGTCCGGTTGTTTGGCGATGAGCATCACCGGCGTAAGAATGATCAGCACAGCGATGAATATGCGCTTGCCGTCCGGTGGCAGGGAATGCTCTGATAAATACCAGGCCACCATCATGGGTACTGCCAGTTTCATCATCTCCGAGGGCTGGAAACGAAATAGACCCAGATTGAGCCAACGCTGCGCCCCCTTGCCCACATCGCCGAACAATATCACCGCAATCAACAAAATCACGCCGGCCACATACACCCACAACACCCAGCGTTTGAGAATATCAGGATGAATTTGCGCCAAGGTCACCATCAATACAAACGCCAACGCAAAGCGAATGGCCTGGCGCCACATGAGATCGATGTTCTGCCCGCTGGAGCTGTACAACACAAACATGCTGGTGACCGCCAGGATCAGCAAACCCAGCATCAATGGCAAATCCACATGCCAGGCGTTGGGTTGAGTGCGACTGGCTTGAGAAAAATCGCCTAGTGAACTGTCGAATATGCTCATGAGGGGTTTTTAGCAGTTTTTTCAGCGGTTTTTTGCGCGTTTTGTTGAGAAAAGTCCATTTTTTCCAGGTCTAACAAATAATAGTCCATCACTTTGCGGGCGATGGGCGCGGCGGTGGAACCGCCATGACCGCCGTTTTCCACAATCACGGCCACGGCGATTTTAGGGGCATCGACGGGGGCAAATGCGATAAAAAGAGCATGGTCGCGCAGACGTTCGTCCACTTTTTCTTCGTCGTATTCTTCATCTTGTTTGACACTGAATACTTGCGCAGTTCCCGTTTTTCCCCCTATTTTATAAGGGGCATCTTTGCCTATGGCCCGATACGCCGTACCCCGCCAGTAATGCACTACCCGTTCCATGGCAGTCAGTACTTTGTGCCAGTTTTCTTTGTCGTGAATGGGGACAGGGCTTTCTTCGATGGGGAAAATGGGCTTAATCTCCCCGGAATTGGCATTTTCCAGCGCACCGACGATACGCGGCTGCATGCGCTTGCCGTAAGACGCCAAAACTCCGGTGGAATGGGCCATTTGTAATGGTGTAATCAAGGTATAGCCTTGCCCGATGCCGGCAATCAAGGTTTCGCCCGCATACCAGGGCTGGCCGCGGGTTTTGCGTTTCCATTGAGAGGTAGGCATCAAACCCGCCAGTTCTCCAAAAATGTCCGCCCCGGTTTTGTAGTTAAACCCAAAAGGGAATAGAAAATGCGCCATGCGATCAATGCCCAGGGTATGCGCCAAATCGTAAAAATACACATCGCAGGACTGTACGATAGCGGTATCCAGATCCACGGCGCCGTGGCCTTGTTTTTTCCAGTCCCGGTAGCGATGCTTATCGCCTTGCAAGCGGTACCAGCCGGGACAATGGGTGGGCACGTCACTTTCCACCACACCTAATTCCAGTCCGGCCAATGCCATGAACGGTTTGATGGTGGAGCCGGGCGGATAACGGCCCCGCAGAGCGCGGTTAAACAATGGCAAATCTTCTGAATTCCGCAGCTCTTGGTAGGTTTTACGGTCAATGCCGGTGACAAACAGATTGGGATCGTACACCGGCGTGCTGGCGAGCGTTAAGATGTTACCGTTATTGGGGTCAATGGCCACGACGGCGCCGCGGTGATCGCCCATGGCTTCTTCGGCCACTTGCTGCAGTTTCGCATCCAGGGTAAGGCGCAGATTATACCCCGGCTCTGACGGGACTTGCTCGATTACCCGCAGTCGGCGGCCGGTGGCGTTCGTCTCCTCCTGGGCAACACCCACGTGGCCGTGCAAAATATCTTCATAATATTTTTCAATGCCGGTTTTTCCGATGTAGTCGGTGCCATCGTAATCGGATTCGTCGATAAGTTGTTTTTCTTTTTCATTGATGCGGCCCACGTAACCGATGGCGTGTACGCCCAAACCGCCATGGGGATAATGCCGGATTAACTCCGCGGCGATATCCACACCGGGAAACCGATGCCGGTTGACGGCAATGCGCGCCACTTCTTCATCGCTTAAGCGGGTGCGGATGGGAATGGCCTTAAACGGCCGGTTGCGTTTTAACTCGCGTTTAAAGCGCGACAGGTCCGATTCATCAATAGTGATTAACTGCGACAAATCCTGCAGCGTTTCGTCCATGTTCTTCACCCGCTCCGGCGTGATTTCCAAGGCATACGTCGGGAAATTATGCGCCAGCAAAATGCCGTTGCGGTCGTAGATCAAACCGCGGGTAGGGGGGATGGCGCGGATATGGAAGCGGTTGTCTTCCGATAAAGTGGCGTACAGCTCGTGATCGACTATTTGCAGATACACCAACCGGGCGACAATCACTACGATCAACGCTATGGAGACCACCACCGACGTAATGGCTCGGACGTTAAACAGTTTGGTTTCCCGAAAATGGTCTTTGATGGTGAGATGGGCGCGCATGACAAGCTAATTTTTTACCACGAAGTCACAAAGAACACGCAGGAAACAATAATTGATTAAAACCTTGGGTAACATTTTTAACACTTTTAACACGTCGTGGCTTCGTGGGAATGAAAGAAATTAACGGATTTTGTAATTGCGGCGCAGAAACCGCAAAATCGTAAAGACCAGTGGCCACAACATCATGCTGCTGACCGAATGCAACCAATACGACCAGCCCTGAGTGGTGGCGCCGATCATGCCTTTAATCCATAAGCTGATCATTTGATATAACGCCACCAGCACCAATACGCTCATGGCTTGTTGCCACAAGGGGAACAGACGAATTCGCAAGTGCAATCTAAGGGCTAAATAGGCGACAAACGACAAAGCGATGGCGTTTTGTCCCAGCAATGCCCCGCTGGCCACATCCAGAAACAATCCAACGAACCAGCCGATAAACACGCCCACTCGCAACGGCAGCGCAATACACCAGTAAATCAACACCAGCGCCACCCACTCCGGTCGTATGGCTTCGCCCCAGTCCGGCAATGGCAACATGGACAATACCAGCGCCGCCACGAAGGTTAAAAAGATGATAAAGCCGCCTTGGCGTTGGGTTTCCATCATGGGTTGGTGCCCGCCATGTTGTCGGCCTCATCGGTGGCGTCCTCTCCCGCCGATAAACCGCCGGGCACTCTCAATGTCGCGGCAGTTTCATCGATATTTTCTGTTTGCAGGTTGCGTGGTGCTTCCTGGGACCAAACCAGCAAGACTTCGCGGCTGGTTTCCAGTAATGCGGTGGGTTTGGCTTTGACCACGGCGTAAGGTTTAGACGGATCTTTGACCACGGTGGTCACTTTTGCCACCGGGTAATCGCGGGGAAAACGCCCGCCCAATCCCGAACTGGTGAGCAAATCACCCTCTTCGATGTCGGCACTGTTGGGCAAATAAGGAATATCCAACACGTCCGGGGCACCGGTCCCCAGAGCAATCGCCCGCAAACCATTGCGATTGACATGCACGGGAATGGCGTGATTCGGGTCGGTGAGCAGCATCGCCGTACTGGAGAAGGGGGCAACGTGTATGATCTGGCCCATGACACCTTCGGCGTCCAGCAAGGGCTGGCCGCGGTAGACATTATCGGCCGAGCCTTTATTGATCACAATCTTACGGGTAAACGGTTCCATATCTACCGCCAGTAATTCGCCAATCAATACGTGTTCGGTGATGTTTTTTGACGATTTCAGCAATTCCCGCAAACGGATGTTTTCCACTTTTAATGCCGAGAGTTTCTGCAATTGCGCCATCATCAGCTTTTGTTGAGTGCGCAGCTGGGCGTTCTCTTCCAGTAACTTATCCCGGGTGGAGAGTTTTTCCCCCGCCCAGTCGGCGGCGGAGAACGGCAGGCTGACCGCGTATTGCAGAGGGTAAATAAACAGGGAAAGTGTGGCGCGGATGCTCTCTAAGTGATGTTGCCGATGGTCAATCGCCATTAAAACCACAGAAATAACGCACACAATCACAAGCCGGCTGGCGATGGACGGGCCTTGTATAAATAACGATTTAATCGTTAACCTCCGAGTGCGCTTCTAACTTATCCACTAACAACATACCAGCCTGACGAGCTCACAGGCGGCGATCCAGTTGGCGCCCAAAGCTTTATCGTTCCGGCTCGGTTTGACTTCCCGGTCATGAATAGCCGGGTGGTTTACCTGCCCAAAAAATATACTTGAGTGGGGCTTAGACAGTTCTTGCGCCGCAGAGTTTGCCGTGGATCCGCCGGCGGCGGCGCTTTATGATGTGACACACCAAAAGGAGTCACTCCCTCTGGATGTGGCACTGGATTATTTTTTTACGATTCGATCCCGCGGGGACCGAACCCATCGACGTTTTACGCTGAGTTCGCGAGACGATATGCGCGGATGTTTTATTCGGTGGTAAACACATCCAGGCCGATTTCGTCCATCATTTCCAATGCCCGGCCACCACCACGGGCCACACAGGTCAATGGATCTTCGGCGACTATGACCGGTAGCCCGGTTTCTTCCATTAACAAGCGATCGAAGTCGCGCAGCAATGCACCGCCACCGGTCAATACCATGCCGCGTTCCGCCACATCGGCTCCCAATTCGGGCGGGGTTTTTTCCAGCGCGGTTTTCACTGCACTGACAATCCCGGCCAGGGGCTCCTGCAAGGCTTCGAGAATTTCGTTGCTGTTCAGGGTGAAGCTGCGGGGAATACCTTCTGCCAGGTTGCGACCGCGCACTTCCATCTCGCGCACTTCATCGCCGGGGTAGGCGCTGCCGATTTCGTGTTTGATTTTTTCCGCCGTGGATTCACCGATCAACGTTCCATAATTGCGGCGCACGTAATTGGCGATGGCCTCGTCGAACCGGTCGCCGCCGATGCGCACCGACGCTGAATACACAATCCCGGCCAGGGAAATCACCGCCACTTCGGTGGTGCCGCCGCCGATGTCCAACACCATACAACCGCTGGCTTCATGTACCGGCAGTCCGGCGCCAATGGCCGCCGCCATGGGCTCTTCGATCAAATACACTTCTCGCGCCCCCGCGCCGGCGGCGGATTCCTTGATGGCGCGGCGCTCCACTTGGGTCGAGCCGCAGGGCACACAGATCAACACCCGCGGGCTGGGATGCAGAAATTTAAATTTGTCGCGATGCACCTTGTGAATAAAGTGCTGGAGCATTTTTTCCGTCACGGTAAAATCGGCGATGACACCGTCTTTTAACGGGCGTATCGCTTGAATATTGCCAGGGGTACGGCCCAGCATTCGCTTCGCCTCAATGCCAACGGCGGCAATGTTTTTTGGGTTGCTGGAGCCGCGCTCCAAACGAATAGCAACCACGGACGGCTCATCTAACACGATGCCCTGACCTTTGACGTATATAAGTGTATTGGCCGTGCCAAGGTCAATGGACAAATCGTTGGAAAAAGCTCCACGTAAATTAGAAAAAATACCCAAGATGCTGTTCTCTTTATAATTAATTGGACAAAGGTTAAGTTTGCGCTAATTTAACAACGCTTGGGGCTTTGGGCAAGCTACCATTTATGATAAGTTCTCACTTTTTTCTAAAAGCGATTATTAAATGTACTGCACGGATGAAATCTTATGGCCCTAAGTAAAGAAGACGTTGTAAATATAGCTCATTTAGCACGCCTTGCGATAGATGCAAAGGACATACCAGAGTATGAAAAGAATTTATCCAACATTCTGGCGTTAGTGGAACAAATGAGCCAGGTGGATACCACCCAGGTGGAGCCCATGGCCCATCCTTTGGATGCCGTACAACGTTTGCGACCCGATGAGGTCACCGAAACCGATCAACGGGAACATTTCCAATCCATTGCCCCTGCCACGGAAAACGGCTTGTATTTAGTGCCGAAAGTGATTGAATGAATAAAGTGGTTAAGTCTTAACCACTTTTCTGACAATCCAATAATAAATACTAACCAGCATAACAAACAATCGACGGACATTGCATGCACAATAAAACTCTTGCGGAACTTTCTGCGGCGTTGCAACAAAGCGAAGTCAGCAGTGAAGAGCTGACCCGCCATTTACTGCAACGCATCCAATCATTGGACGGCAAATTAAACGCCCTGGTGACAGTCACCGAAGAACACGCTTTGGCCCAGGCTCGCCAGGCGGATGCGTTGCGCCAAGCCGGTAACGCCGGCCCCATGACCGGCTTGCCCCTGATTCACAAAGACATCTTTTGCACCGACGGGGTGAAAACCAGCTGCGGTTCCAAAATGCTGGATAACTTTATCGCCCCTTATGACGCTACTATTGTGGCCAAATGCAAAGCCGCCGGCATGGTGATGCTGGGCAAGTCCAATATGGATGAATTCGCCATGGGCTCGTCCAACGAAACCAGTTTTTACGGGCCGGTGCACAATCCCTGGGATCTGGACGCAGTGCCCGGCGGCTCCTCCGGCGGTTCGGCCGCGGCGGTCGCCGCGCGCCTGAGTCCCGTCGCTACCGGCACTGACACCGGCGGATCCATTCGCCAGCCGGCGGCGCTGTGTGGCGTGACCGGTTTAAAACCGACGTACGGCCGGGTGTCCCGCTACGGCATGATCGCGTTCGCCTCCAGTCTGGACCAGGCCGGGCCCATGACCCGCAGCGCCGAAGATGCCGCCATGATGTTAAACGTGATGGCGGGATTCGACGAGCGCGATTCCACCAGCGTGGAAAAAGCGGTGCCGGATTACACCCAAACCCTGAACGATTCCCTCAAAGGCTTGAAGATCGGCTTGCCCAAAGAGTATTTCGGCGAAGGCATGGACCAAGCCGTGATCGATGTAATCAATACCGCTATCAAACAGTATCAGGAACTGGGCGCGGAAGTCATCGAGATCTCCCTGCCGAATTTTGCCTTGGCAGTCCCTGCGTACTACGTAGTAGCGCCGGCGGAGTGTTCCTCCAATCTGTCGCGCTTCGATGGCGTGCGTTTCGGTTATCGCTGCGAGAATCCCAAAGACCTGCAGGATTTTTACGAGCGCAGCCGCGGTGAAGGTTTCGGTGCCGAGGTCAAGCGCCGCATCATGATCGGCACCTATGCGCTGTCCGCCGGCTATTACGATGCGTATTATTTAAAAGCCCAGAAACTGCGCCGCCTGATCAGCGACGATTTTCATAAAGCCTTCGAGCAAGTGGATGTGATCATGAGCGCCACCGCACCCACCGTCGCGTTTAAGCTGGGCGAGAAAACCGACGATCCGGTCACCATGTATTTATCCGATATCAATACCATTGCGGTCAACCTGGCCGGCTTGCCTGGCATGTCCATCCCCGCCGGCTTTGTCAACGGCCTGCCCGTAGGGCTGCAAATCATCGGCAATTATTTCGACGAACAACGACTGCTCAACGTGGCTCATCAATACCAACAAGTCACTCAGTGGCATCAACAATCACCTCAAGACTTTGCCTAAGGAATGCTTATGGAGTGGGAACCTGTCATCGGTTTGGAAATACACGTTCAACTGTTAACCAACAGTAAAATATTCTCCGGCGCCTCCATCGCCTATGGCGCGCCGCCTAACACCCAGGCTTGCGCGGTAGACCTGGGACTGCCCGGGGTATTGCCGGTGCTCAATAAAGAAGTGGTGCGCATGGCGGTGAAATTCGGCCTGGCCATAGGGGCGAAAGTCTCCACGCGGTCGATATTCGCGCGCAAGAACTATTTTTATCCGGATTTGCCCAAAGGGTACCAGATCAGCCAATACGAGTTGCCCATTGTCGAGCACGGCCACCTGGACATCGAACTGGAAGACGGTACCGTCAAACGAATCGGAGTCACGCGAGCGCATCTGGAAGAAGACGCCGGCAAGTCTCTGCATGAGGATTTTCACGGCCTCACCGGCATCGACTTGAACCGCGCCGGAACGCCGTTGTTAGAGGTGGTATCCGAGCCGGACCTGCGCTCGGCCAAAGAGGCCGTGGCGTACATGAAAAAAATGCACTCTCTGGTGCAATATCTGGAGATCTGCGACGGCAATATGCAGGAAGGCTCGTTCCGCTGCGATGCCAACGTCTCCATCCGGCCTAAGGGGCAAAAAGCATTCGGTACCCGTGCCGAGTTAAAAAACATCAACTCTTTCCGTTTTGTAGAGCGCGCCATCAATGTGGAAATCGAACGCCAGATCGATATCCTCGAGGGGGGCGGCGAAGTCATACAGGAAACCCGGCTGTACGATCCCGACAAAAACGAAACCCGCTCCATGCGCACCAAGGAAGAGGCCAACGATTATCGATATTTTCCCGATCCCGATTTGTTGCCGGTAGTGATCGAAGAAGGCTTTATCGAAGACGTCAAAAAGTCGCTACCCGAATTGCCGGATGAAAAAATCCACCGCTTCACCCAAGACTACGGCTTAAACGCCTATGACGCCAGCGTCATGGTGGCCAATCGCGATATGGCCGAATATTTCGACGCCGTGGCCCAAGCCACCGGCGAGCCTAAAGCCGCCGCCAACTGGGTGATGGGCGACTTAACCGGTGCGTTAAATAAAAGCGGCCAGGAAATCAACGACAGCCCCGTCACCGCCGCCATGCTCGCCGGCATGATCAACCGCATCAAAGACGGCACCCTCACCAGCAAAACCGCCAAAATCGTCTTCGAAGCCATGTGGAATGGCGAAGGCGAAGCCGATCAAATCATCGAAGCTAAAGACTTAAAACCCATTTCCGATACCGGCGCCATAGAGAAAATCATCGACGACATCATCGCCGCCAATCCCGAACAAGTGGAACAATACCGCAGTGGCAAAGAAAAAGTCTTCGGCTTTTTCGTCGGCCAGGTGATGAAAGCCAGTAAGGGTAAGGCCAATCCGCAGCAGGTGAATGAATTGTTGAAGCGAAAATTAGCGGGTTAATCAGAATAGTTATGTAACCAAACCAACCGTTTTAATTTACCACGAAGCACACGAAGAGCACGAAGGTAAAATAGTTTTAAATTCTTCGTGCTCTTCGTGGTGAATTATAAAATTCGCGTGTCCAGAGGACGGCAGATACTGTGCGAATTTGACTCAATATTACTGAAGACTCTAGTAAGGAACTTCTCTCGTGTCCACCAAAGATTCCCTGCAACGCTTCCTATTCGAAAACGCCCCCATCCGCGGTGAACTGGTGCGCTTAAACGCCACCTGGCAGGAAGTATTGCAACGCCACACCTATCCCGAGCCGGTGAGAAATCTATTGGGCGAAATGATGGCCGCCTCGGCGTTGTTGTCCGCCATGTTAAAGTTCGAAGGTTCGCTCATAATGCAAATCCAGGGCAGCGGGCCGCTGACATTAGCCGTATCCGAGTGCACCAGCGAAAGAAACCTGCGTGCCATTGCTAATTGGCACGATGACTTATCCGGTGCAAGCCTGCCGGAACTGGTGGGTAAAGGCTCGCTGGCCATCACCATTGAACCCAAGCAAGGCCGGCGCTATCAAGGTATCGTGGATGTGGGTTCTGGCAGCTTAACAAAAGCGATAGAAGACTACATGCATCGCTCGCAGCAACTGGAAACCAGAATGTGGTTGGCGGTGGACGAGACCCAGGCATCAGGCTTGTTGCTGCAAAAAATGCCAGAGTCTGAAGATCTTCATGAAAGAGACTTATTGGAAGAAGACGCCGATGCCTGGAATCGTGTTACCGTGTTGGCCGATACCGTGCACCAAGACGAATTGGCAACCCTGCCGTTTGATCAATTGCTGCGCCGGCTGTTTTACGAAGAAGATGTGCGTCTTTTTGAAGCGGAACCGGTGAGTTTCCGCTGCAGTTGCTCCAAAGACCGGGTGCACAATACATTAAGGATGCTGGGCTACGAAGAAATCATTTCGCTATTCGAAGAGCGGCCCATCATAAGCGTTAACTGTGAGTTCTGCAATCACTTATACGAATTTGACCGGGTGGACATTGAAGAACTGTTCGCCAGTGATTTCAAGGTAGAGGGTTCTCACACCAAGCACTAATACAAAGGTGCGATTGGATTTGTTATCACTGAAAACAATAAAGATAGCGATTAAAATGGCAAAAAGCTTACTAAGCGCCCGTTGATTGTACCGACCTTGGCGGAATAAGTCGCAACAAAATCCCCGCCACTTGCTGCTCAGTAGAATTGCCTTAACAGCGATTTAGTTTCATCGCTAGGGTAATGTAATCAAAGAGTTAGTGGTATTTTAATAAAAAGTGATTGAACAGCCAAAGCATCATCAGTTGAACAAACCGGTCAATTATTGTTGACTGAGCGCATTGCTAAAATGCTTGCCAAGTGGATTTTTCGGTACTACAGTAAAAATATCGAAAAGCGCATTTAAAAGCGACATAGAGTTAAAGAATAGTTCAATCGTTTTCTTTTACAAAAAAATTAAAAGATATAGGGGGAGTGAGCTGCAAAAAAAGCACCTCGCAGATAAAAATTATGACAACGACAATTATTGCACCCGTTGCAGAATCCAAAATCCTGAACTGCAAAAAAACATCAGACTCGCCTTTCACTAAGGACACCAGCTTCAAACTGCTCGGTATTATTGAATCTCTGGATTATTTATCCACTCGAGAGGAATTTGTCGACGTCATTCGCGACGAAATACGCAGACTCATTCCGCACGACATGAGCATTTTCGGCATAGGTGAGTGGAAAACCTTTCGCGTGGACGCCAAGATCAACATCGACTATTGCGAAAAATATTTAAAAACCATAATGGATAACACGGACTCTGGCCAGCACGTCAATAGTCCCGTGGTGAGAGAAGCCGCGAAAGCCTCCAATTTTGTAGAGGTAAAAGTGGCGGAACATTACGCCAAAAAAAATCCGGATTGGGCGGAAGCCGTGCGTAAATTCGGAATTCACAATTTATACGGTAAAGGCCGCAAGCACCCTGGCGGCACGCGCTATACATTTCACTGTTATACCAATAATCACTTGGAGTGGGATGATCAACGGCGGCGGATCGTCAACATAATCACCCCGCACATCGACAATGCCATGTTGCGAATCTTCGGCATGGAAACCATCAACAAAACCATAGAAATCACCTTGAGAGAACAAGAAATACTCCAACACATCCAATTAGGCCTGAAAAACGAAGATATCGCCAGACAACTGAACATCAGCACGCACACCGTCAAAAACCATATCAAAAGCATACTCGCCAAACTCAAAGTCAAAAACCGAACCGAAGCCGTTGCCAAGGCCATCGATTTTGATTTGATACAAGCCTGAACGCTTGGGGTGTATACATTTCTATGTGACCACGCATAACCAATCTATTCGCCAAATACGCTTCCCCGCGAAAAAAATCAGCTAAGCCCTCCCAAAATGACTCTTTCGAGCCACGTAGGGTGGGCACGTTTTTTTGTGCCCACGCGTTAACTACGTGCCCACCTTTCTACGCGCTTTCTTAGCGGATTACGTAAAAAACGCTAACCCCCCTACGT
>JAJDNG010000233.1 GCA_022340845.1 Gammaproteobacteria bacterium
GAGTGATTCGTGCCAATTATTTTCCGGTATGTTAAATTTTGTCATATTTTTGTATAACCACTAGGTTGATGCGGCAAGGTTTGCATGGAAATTCCTAATAATGGAATTATGCCTAAAAAGTACTATGCCTAAAAAGTACTAAGCCGATTTTATCGGTAACAATATTTGGGTCTGCAGTTGTTCCGGAGGCGTTTTGTTCGGATCATTCACATGACATTCATACGCTACCCCGGTCCATTCATAGCCTTGGGCTGCATCCATTGAAATAATGCGTTGTAGGTAGGCTCAACATCGCTGTTGGGACCGGTGTGCAGGCTGGCCGAAAATTCACCGCCGGGTATTTCGCTGGCAATAATTTTATCCTTTTCCGGAAATGGGTTATTAATCGGTAATCCCAGTTCGATATCCAGATCCTGCATGTCCATATTGAAATAAGCGGCATAAGGCGGTTCCGCGACGTGTTCGCCCAACGGCTTTAAATATTCACTGATGGCCGCGTAAGCATTGCCGATCGCCTGTGATAATGCCTGCACCCGGGCACGGTTCTTATGGCCAGAGATGGTTGCGGATTACGTTCTTTCAGTTGGACATCGAATGACATGGCATATTCTCTTAATGGTTGATAGAACCCTCGGTGGTCGTTCAATTCGGTGTTTTTTTACCATATATCCCTCATGTGCGGATTGAGTTACATCATATTCCAGGGAAACCAAATATTTCTCTCATGATGGAGGGGAATTCGCCTATAATACGACGCACTATTTTTACTCAGGTGAGTGTCGCGAGACACATCCAATGGTTATTAACAGTGTATGCCTAGCGAATCCGTAAAAATTTCCGATACTGAAAAACAAATGATATCCCGCGCCGTGGCTCGGGGTGCGCGGGAGTATTTCGCTGCACGCCGGCAACGAGTGGCTCCCTTCGTGGCAAAACACTATTCCCTCAAAGGCGCCTTGCAAATCAACCGTAAAGCATTTGGAAAAGACTTAGTGCGTGCGCCGGCCAATTTGTTGTGGGCAATGCCTTATCTCGGAATTCATGTGTCCGCTTTTTTAATGCGCAAAGCCAATCTGCGCAATATCGGCGATTGGTTGGCCAACATACCCCCGGGTTTTCGCACCCGGGTGCAACAGGAAATCGAATGGTTGGTCAGAACCGAGTTTTTCGAGTTGCCTTATGAGCAAGCCAACCGGCGTTTTGAACAAGATGCATTGCTCAGCGCCATATTGGCGCAACCGGAGTTGTCGCAGTTGGTGGTGGAGTATTTGGATAAAATCAATCAATTGTCTGATAAACCGGAATTCCAGGCTCGATTGGCCCAACAGTTAGCGGTTTATACGGAGACTCGGATTGCGGCAGCCGATTTAGCGTGTGGCGTCGTGACGCTGTCCGCCGGGGCGATGATGTTCAAGCAGCTTACCCCGGGTGCCATGTCCACCGGCAGTGTTCTGGCGGCGGCTATCGCGCAGCAATCCGCTATTTCGCATTTTGTATTCGGCTCTTCTCTGGGTTCCATTTATTATTCCGTGTTCCCAGCATCGGCTTCCTTAGGTTTATTGGCGGCCTCCACCGGCGGTGTGCTGGCGGCTTTGGGTGTATTGTCCGCGTTTTCGGGCGTGCTCACCGACCCGCTGCAAAAACAGTTTGGCATTCACCAGCGCCGCTTATACAAACTCATCGACGTGTTGGAAGCGCAATTCATCGAAGATTCAAAGCAACATTTCTATCCCAAGGATCACTACATAGCCCGGGTGTTTGACTTATTTGATGTATTGAAAACGGCCAGTATGAGTTTGCGGTAGAAATAAAAAAATAATTTACCACGAAGGCACGAAAGTCACGAAGAGTGCATTTAATTAACATGTTTTTCGTTCTCCCGTTCCGCAAGTGAATTTCATGTGGGAGACTGAACTCAGAGTATGGAGAGACTTTACGTATAGCAATGATTCCATTCACTGCTGTGCACCGATATGACGGCAACTTGAACGGTTTTTCTTCGTGTTCTTCGTGCCTTCGAGGTTACATCTATTAATCGGAAACCCGAAACGGATGATCAGTAAACTTTTCTTTCAGGAAACGGCCATGCACCAGCAAGCCGTGGGCGTCTTTATGGAATAGGCTGTCCGCGAGTTTATCCAAAGCATTGTCAAGTAAAAAGAGTTGTTCCTTTAGCGATTCTTCCGCGGTTTTGCCGTTGTTTAAGCGCCGGGTTTTTGCCATGGTCGGGGGCAGGCGCAGGTATTCCTGAATAGCGTCGGGGATATATTCGAACGCGATTTTTTGTACTTCAAATGGCTTGAGATCGAAAAATTCGCTGGCGGTTTCCTGGCCCAGCAACAGTTCCAGTTTCTCTTCAATTTGTGTCAGGACGTCCAGGGTGTCCTTATTCGCGCGGCTGCTCAACCGTTGCTGCAGCGGTTTAAAGCGTTTTTTCCAGGCGCGTAACCGAGACGTTTTGTCGGAGCCGATACCGGCTTTGTCCGGGGTTTCTTCGGTGAGAATTTCCACTGATGTTTGGATCAATGTGTCATGTACCTGGTCCAAGTCCCGAACCAGTTTTTGATAAGGTGTATTCGCATCGGATGATTCCTGCGCGTAGTCCTTGGGTATAGTCACTAATTCTTCGGCAATTGCATTAAAGCGTCGCATTCCTTGTTCCCAATTCAAGCGGGCTTGCTGGGAGAAGCTCTGTTCGCGGTGATTTTTTAACGCTTTATCAAAGCGGCCAGATAGCAATTTGATGGCATCGAAGGTGTCCTGGGCCTGGTCGGCGACTTGAAATTCCAGCTTGCGATGCATTTTCCGCACTAACCGGTCCATGCGCCGAAGTTCCTGTTTCAAACTGAAGCTAACGCTGGGAATGGCCACCCGGGGTTTTGCGGGAACGAAAATCCACAATGCCAGATAAATCCAAAACGTCAGGCTAAATGAAATAAAAATGGATACCAGAAAGGCCAGCCTGATCCAGGTGACATCAATTCCTAAAAAATCCGCTATGCCGGCGCACACGCCACCCAGTCGCCGGCGTTGCAGGTTGCGCCTTAACTTGCGACCGAAAATCATTACCATGTCGGAAACCACATAAAATTAACTATTGATCGAATAACCCCTTGCGAACCAACGGTACTATGCATATTGTACCGAGCGCCGACTAATTATACCCAATTCAAAGCCGGTCACGGGGAAATCGACGAAATCGCTGTCATCGGCCGCGCCGGCGGCGATCAGCAATGGCCGGAAATGTTCCGGGGTAGGGTGGTTTTTTGCGCTATCCGGGGCGGTCTCCCAGGTTAACAACTGAGCTCTGTCTCCTGATATTGTCTGGGTAACCCATTCATCGAACCGGCTAACCCAGGGTGGGGTTTCGGTATGGCGGGCAGAAATCGCTTCTCTCAGGTTATGGGTGACGCCTCCGCTGCCGATGATCATTACGCCTTTTTCTCGCAATGGGGCCAACCGTTGACCGAGGTTGTACAGTTCTTGGGTTGATAAGGTGTAAGGCATGCTCATTTGCAGGACCGGAACATCGGCTTGCGGCCATAGATGCAGCAAAGGAACCCACACGCCGTGGTCCAGGCCGCGGTTAGTTGTCGGCGCGGTGGAATTCAATACCTGTTGAACCGTTTCGACCAACCATGGTGCGCCGGGGGCCGGATACTGTAGTTGATACAGTTGAGCGGGAAAGCCGGAAAAATCATAAATCAGCGAATCGTGTCTCGAAGTTTCACCAAAAGCCAGTGATTCTGATTGCCAATGCGCTGAAAACACCAAGGCGGCTTTCGGTTTGGGCAGCGAATCGCCCCAGCGCCTGAAGTCTGCCCCCGCATTGCTGTCTATCGCGAGCATTGGGCTGCCGTGGCTGATGAAGATCACGGGCATTTTATTGTCACTCATAGAAAAATCCTTGCGATTTGGTATGGCTTACAGACTTATATATGGAAAAACTTGAAATTATACAATGGCGCCGCGTACCCCTTGGCCGAATTTTTAAAGAGCCAAGTTAACAAATCGGATCACTTGAAAACAGCACAATTTGCTAGAATACTGTAA
>JAJDNG010000280.1 GCA_022340845.1 Gammaproteobacteria bacterium
AAAAACCAGGCAGAAAGCCGCTGGGATGTCACCGCAGACATCGGTGCGGCGAAATTCTTTAACAACGGCTGGAACGTTGGATTGAGTATCAAGAATATCGTACCCCTGAAATACACCACCAACATAAACAACGAAATTAGCATAGGGCCTCAGGTGCGCGCGGGCGTGGCGTATACAACCAATTGGGGAATGCTGTCGTTGGATGTAGATGTGTTGGAAAATAATGCCGTGGGTGGAGGTGACAAAACACAGTATTCTTTAGCGGGGGCTGAATGGGATTTCAAGTGGGGTAAATTGCGCGGCGGTTACAACTACAATTTCAGCGCCACCAGTTCGGCGAAAAAAGGCTTGTTTTCCGCCGGAATTCAAATCACGCCCTTCGGCATGATATTGGACTTGGCCTATGCCGACAACGGCGTCGAGCGGGCGGCCGCATTACAGACAGGGTTTCAATTCTGAGAAGCCAATCCATGCAGGCTGTCGATAAAAAGGCACATGATGTGCTTGTTACCATTGTGGATGCGTCCGGGCCCAAATTTTGGCGATTATTGAGTCGTTCTCAATATACCGAATTGCAGTTTTTCAGGTACATAACTAATTGAATTTACTGCTGTAAAAAACAATTGCGCCAAAATTGGGTGCGAAACAGCCAACAAATTACAAATTTATTGCGCAAGTTGCTAAATATTTGGGTTTTTTAGAACGATAAGATTTATTGTCGCACCTATCCCGGCTCAGCGGATTTATTAGAACCTATCTCAAAATTAGAGATTTTGCGTATAGACGAGGCCAGAGCCATTCGAAAAGCCCGGTTTACACGCAGCAAATAAGCATTTGAAACAGGCGATAACGGCGGACAAACGGAAAAGATCAATTTTGAGATTGATTCTATTGAATATTCATAGGGTAGCTGCCACGGGGGCATGGATTCCATAAAAACGATGTTGCGCGGAATCGAATTACAATAATTTCATAGGCAAAGTTTAACGGACAATATTCACAGGAATAGACTTAAGTGGCGGTAGAACAAAAAACTATTGATCTCATAACCTTAGCTGATTTGGTGCCTATCAAGTCGCTGAGTCCGGATCACTGCCAGGAACTTGCCAATAAGTCGGAACTGGTCAAATTGCCGCAAGGCAGATACCTATTTAAAGCGGGAGACAAGTCCGAACACATTATTTACCTGCTTACTGGACAGGTAGAGCTGAAAGGCGACACCGGCGAACCGCGGGTGATGGTGGGCGGCAGCAAGGCGTCAAAATTGCCATTGGAACAAGGCAAAATCCACCGCGCATCGGCATTGGCAAAAACCGAAGTCACGTATATCAAAGTCGACCCCAATTTATTGGATATCATGCTCACCTGGGAGCAGTCTGGGGGCTACGAGGTCCAGGAATTGGCCAATGGCGATGGCGGCGCTGCCGACGATGATGACTGGATGTCCCGTATACTACAAGCCAAGGTGTTTCACAAAATCCCCCCCGCCAACATTCAATCCATCTTCATGAAAATGGAAGCCATGCATTTTAAAGCGGGCGAGCCGGTGATCAAACAAGGCGAGGAGGGTGACCGCTTTTACATCCTGCGTGAGGGTAAATGCAAAGTTATCCGCAAAACCCGGCAAAAACCCGAAGGCGTGGTGCTGGCGGTATTAAGTGTTGGCGACAACTTTGGCGAAGAAGCCCTGATCTCCGGCGGCAAACGCAACGCCTCGGTGATCATGGCCACCAACGGCGTATTGATGAGTCTCTCCAAAGCGGATTTCCTCGAGTTGATGAACGAACCCATTTTGCAAAAACTCAACTACCACGAAGCCAGCCAAATCACCGGCGAAGAAGGCGGCGTCTGGATCGACGTGCGCCTGCCCAGCGAATACCAATCCCGGCATTTACGCAACAGCATCAACATTCCCTTGCCCCTGCTACGCAACAAGCTGGATAAACTGGACGCCGATCGAAAATACATAGTATGCTGCGACACAGGGCGGCGCAGCTCAACCGCCACGTATTTACTGACGCAAAATAATTTTAACGCCTATGTATTAGAAAGCGGACTGCAGGGCGTACCCAACGAAGCGTTACAAGGCTAAGCTTTTACTTTAACCACCACCTCACATCGTCCGGTTGCGATGAAAATACTCGAACAATTGTTTGCCCTACTCGGCGATGGCCGCTTTCATTCCGGCGAACGCCTGTCCCAGCAACTGGACGTATCGCGTTCCAGCGTGTGGAACGGCATCGAAAAACTCAAAGCCATGGGATTGGAAATCTACGCCGTTAAAGGCCAGGGCTACAAACTCGCCGAACCGGTGGAACCACTCAACAAAGAGCACATACTGCAAGCCATCACCCCCGAAGCCAAACTCCACTTGCCGCACCTGGACGTGCACTGGAGCCTGGACTCCACCAATCAGTATTTAATGGAGTTGGCCAAATACGGCGCTGAATCCGGCCATGCCTGCCTGGCCGAAATTCAAACTGCCGGGCGCGGCCGGCGCGGTAGAACCTGGATATCCCCCTTTGGAGGCAATGTGTATCTATCCCAAATGTGGCGTTTTCAGGCTGGACCTGCCCAGCTGGGTGGGTTAAGTTTGGCCACTGCCGTAGCGGTGGCCCGCGCGCTACGCAAAACCGGCGTACAGGGATTTGCGTTAAAATGGCCCAACGACATCGTCGCGGGCGGCAAAAAACTGGCCGGCATATTATTGGAAATCGCCGGTGAAGCCGCCGGCCCCGCGACCGTGGTCTGCGGCATAGGCATTAACGTATTGCTCAAAGCCGAATCGGCCCGGGATATCGACCAACCCTGGACCGATCTCTACCATTTAATTGGCGCAGTGCCACCCAGGAATCGATTAGTGGGCGTACTGCTATCAGAACTCATCAACATGTACACGGAATTTAAAGCCAATGGATTACAGCCGTTCTTAGCGGAATGGCAACAACTGGATGCGTTTTACGGCAAACCCGTAGAACTGTCCACGCACGAAAACGTCATCCGCGGCATCGCCCGTGGCGTCGATCCGCAAGGCGCGCTCAAAATGGAAGTCGGCGGAACGCTGCGCGCGTTTCATTCCGGCGAAATCAGCTTGCGTCCGGCCTGAGCGGAAAACGGCAAAGCCACAACAAACACAACCGCGAACCATGTATTTATTAATCGATGCCGGCAACAGCAGCATAAAATGGAACGTCTACGATGCGCCCAGCAAGCAATTCCAGCTGCCGCCACAAGCGTTTTTATGGCGAACGGACGACCTGACTACACTGCTTGATAGGCACTGGGGCGGATTAAACTCCATTGATGCGGTGTTAATAGCCAATGTAGCCGGACACGCCGTGGAACTAGGCGTGCAACAGTGGTTGACACAAAATAGGCTGAATAAAAAAGGGCAGTTGCAAAAAAGGCCGCACAGCCGGGGACTAGAGGCAACGCGAATCACCACCCAATCCCAGGCATTTGGTGTGCGCAATGCCTATAAGGACCCGTCCCAGCTGGGGGTGGATCGCTGGCTGGCGATACTCGCCGCGGCCAAACTTCAGCCCGCGCAAAACCTGTGCTGCGTCTCTTGCGGCACCGCGATAACCGTGGACACCCTAACCGCCCAAGGCGACTACCGGGGGGGATTAATCATCCCCGGTCCACAACTGATGAAAAAGGCATTATTGCAACAGACGCATGGTGTTAAAATCGGCCTTGACCCTGTTAACGACAAACAAACCGGCCTATCGCCGTTTACCGACTCCACCGGCGCAGCCGTCAACCACGGCGTGTTAACCGCCGCCGTCGGATTTATCGACCGGGCCATCAACGAAATCGAAACGGAACTGGGGGGCGAAGTGACAAAAATCATCACCGGCGGCGATGCGCAAACCATTCGCGCACATTCACGCAACGCATTTGTCTACGAGCCCGAGTTAGTACTAAAAGGTTTGGCGTTATACGCTGACGAGAAGCAATGAAAACCGTATTTCTATTTTTTGCCGCGTTAAACATCGCCTTCTTCCTATGGCAATCCACCACCATGGGATCAAGCAGCGGCGGTGCAAAACGACACCTAGTGCAAAACGACAATGTACCCACCCTGGTACTGCTGCGCGAAGACCAAGCCGCTAAAAAAGGCGAAACCCAAACCGCCATGCTGGAATCCCCGCCGGCCCGGGACAAAAAATACGTTGCCTGTTAC
>JAJDNG010000285.1 GCA_022340845.1 Gammaproteobacteria bacterium
TAAAAGTTGACGGCGTGGCGGTTATATGAAGACCTTACTATTTACTCTTCTGGCACTACGTTCATCAATAACCAATACATGCCCAGTTGATTAACCGCTTTTAGAAATTCTTCGAAATCCACGGGCTTTCTAATATAGCTGTTAGCCCCGTCATCGTAACAAGCGACAATATCGCGTTGTTCCATAGACGAGGTCAACACCACAACAGGCACGTGTTTGGTCCTGTTGTCCATACGCAGCCGTTTGAGCACTTCTAGACCATCGATCTTCGGCAGTTTTAAATCCAGCAATATTAGCTGAGGTTGATGATTCACATTGCGCCCATCATGCGTTCCGGTTCCAAACAGATAGTCCAATGCTTCCGCGCCATCACGGGCGACAATAACTTGATTGGCGATATTGTTTTTACTCAACGCTCGCAGAGTCAGCGCTTCATCATCGGGATTGTCTTCGACTAGCAAAATCACACGTTCACTCATGTGCATATCCTTAGCGTATTTTTAATAATAGTTATTTTAGACGTTCAATATGCAAAAATGGTTTATTTTGTTTTTAGGATAAAAGATTCGAAGGCTAAATTTTGCGCAAAAAAACAGCCATTTCCCATCGGTCCTGCCAAATCAGTATTCGAATCTGCGCTTTATTTATCTCAACAAACGATATAGAAATAAAATAATATGGTTTGTTTATTAATAGCATAGATCATAAGACTATGCGAATCGATATTCGATTTAACATAAGCGTTTCCCCTACTTACAGGAAGCCGCGATCCAAACTGAACCAGTGTCTAGCGCGAAGTAAATTTTAACGGTGTTTCATGCGCAGTGACCTTGTGGGGTCATATGCTGGATTAACGGATTTTGTTCTTCAATCAGTGTATGGGTGAGTAGTTCCGATGGCATGGGTTTAGAATAATAAAATCCCTGGCCGATATCGCATTCATGGTTTTGCAAAAAATCAAGTTGCCCCTGATTTTCGATGCCTTCCGCGATGACTTTGAGATTCAGGCGATGAGCCATGGCAATAATACTGTCTACAATGGCAGCATCATCCAAATCGTGCCCCAGATCAGACACGAAAGAACGATCTATTTTTAGCACATCCAACGGGAATTTTTTCAAATAGCTCAAAGAGGAGTAACCGGTACCAAAATCATCCACCGCCAGGCGTATTCCCATACCATACAATTGTTGCAAAGTGGCAAGTGCGTGTTCGGGTTCTTCCATCACGCTGGTTTCGGTAATTTCTAATTCCAGCCAATGCGCATCAATGCCGGTCTCTTCCAGCACAGATTCGATCATGCCCACTAAGTCTTTGTGTCGAAACTGCATGGGCGAGAGATTGACGGATATCGGAATGGGGGATTGCACCGTATTTTGTAGTGCCCGCAATTGGTAACACGCCGCACGCAACACCCACTCCCCGACGGAAATAATCAGGCCGGTCTCTTCCAGCAACGGGATAAATTGTTCCGGATAGACCATATCTTGATTCGCTGGCTTCCAGCGCAGCAAGGCTTCGGCACCAATGATTTTTCCATTGGCCAGGTTAACCTGGGGTTGGTAGTACAATTTGAATTCCTGCCGGTCCAAAGCCCGGCGAAGAGCATTTTCCATTTTCAAGCGGTTCGCCGAATCGACATTCATACCGCGATGATAAAATTGGTACGTACCACCTTGACGCTTGGCATGATGCACCGCAGTATCCGCAAATTTGAGCAGTTCATCATAGTCATCCGTGTCTTCGGGAAATAATGCGATGCCGATGCTGGGGGATAAAAAGATCTCCCGGCCTTCCACCCAAAACGGCTCGGAGAAAACATTCATAATGGACTGTGCTATTGCACTGACTTCCACACTTTGATCCAGATCCGGACAGGCGATGGCATATTCGTCGCCACCAAAGCGGCCTACAAAGTCCCGGTCATGAATGCTGGCCACCAGCCGTCGTCCCACTTGCTGCAATAAGCGATCACCTATATGGTGTCCCAAGGTGTCGTTAATTTTAATAAACCGGTCGATGTCCAAGTGTAACAATGCCACCCGTCGGTTATGGCGCAAAGCGTTTTGCATGGGCTGTTTGAAGCGAGCGTGAAACAAAGTTCGGTTGGGCAGGTCGGTGAGTGCATCGTAATGCGTCAAATGTTGGATACGTTCTTCTGCGGATTTCTGCGCACTGAGGTCGGTAAATCCACCTATGTAGTGACTCACCTGGCCGTTGCTATTTTTCACGGCGCTCACGCTTAGCCACACCGGAAAAATTTCGCCGTTTTTACGTCGGTTCCAGACTTCACCCTGCCAATAACCGTGACGCTTGATGGACTTCCAGATCCCTTTAAAAAAATCCATGTTGTGACGGCGAGACTGCAGCATATCGGGCTTCAAGCCTATCACGTGCTCTTGGCTGTAGCCGGTGATCTCACAAAACGACTGATTGACCCGCAAAATTCGCGTTTGCGCGTCGGTAATGACGATGCCCTCTACACTGGACTCAAATACTTTGGCGGCCAAACGTAAATCTTCCAGCGCCAGGCGTCTGGAATTACGAATCTTCGCCTCGCGCAATTCGCGCTCAATAACCGGAGCCAAACGGGCCAAATTGTTTTTCATAATATAATCATGCGCACCGGAGCGCATGGCGTTCACTGCGGTTTCTTCACCGATGGCGCCGGAGACAATAATAAAAGGTATATCCAGGTTAAGGTCTTGAAGCAGGCGCAACGCTTCGGTGCCAATAAACTGCGGCAAATTATAGTCACATAACACTACATCCCAAGTTTTATCGGCTAATGCCGGCTTAATGTCATTGGGATTTTCAATGTGCAAATAGTTGGGATCGAAGCCACCATTACGCAATGCACGCAGGATTAACAGCACATCGTCTTCGGAGTCTTCAATGATTAAAACGCTGAGTTTTCGCAATTCCCCATTCATAGAGTGGTTATATTTAGTTTTAAGAATTAGTGGATAGGCCATGTAGTCTTTTAAAGATAGCAAAGATATTTGTGACCGCTATCCCAAGTTTGGATTTCATCCCAATTCCCTCATGCTTACCCATAAAATGGCATGCATTAACATCCATGAACACACCATGTTGATGTTCAGATCAGTGACAAATAACCAATAGGGAAAAATATAAGCAAGATGATTGCCGAATTCTAAAAGCAAGTCATGAATTAATTTTATGTGCAAACACTACGTCTGCACATTGGCGTCAACGGGTGCTTAAACTGGCCTCATATGAGGAAATAACAACACATCTCGTATAGAGGGCTTGTCGGCAAACAACATCACCAGGCGATCAATCCCGACACCCTCGCCCGCTGTCGGCGGCATGGCGTGTTCCAGCGCCACAATATAGTCAGCATCGTAGTGCATGGCTTCGTCATCACCTGCGTCCTTATCCTCCACTTGCTGGCGAAACCGTTCGGCTTGGTCTTCAGGATCATTGAGCTCGGAAAATCCATTGGCAATTTCCCGGCCGGCGACGAAAAACTCGAACCGGTCGGTTACGAAAGGGTCATTGTCATTGCGCCTGGCCAAAGGCGAGACTTCCGTGGGATAGGCAGTGATAAACGTCGGTTGCGCCAAGCGGTGCTCCACGGTTTTTTCGAAAATTTCAATTTGCACTTTCCCTAAACCATAATTGCTTTGCAGCGGTATACCCAGTTGCTCGGCGATTTGTTTTGCCGCCGGTAAATCCTGTAATTGCCCGGCCTTGATGTCGGGGTTGAAATGCAAAATCGATTCAACTACCGTCATGCGCTGAAATGGCTTGCCGAAGTCGAATTCTTCGCCTTGATAGACAATGTGCGTGTTTCCGTGAATTTCACGGGCCATATTACGTATCATGTCTTCGGTTAAATCCATCAAGTCATGGTAATCGGCGTAGGCCTGATAAAATTCCACCATGGTGAATTCCGGATTGTGCCGGGTAGACAAACCTTCATTACGAAAATTGCGGTTAATCTCAAACACCCGCTCGAATCCTCCCACGACTAAACGTTTCAGATACAACTCGGGCGCTATACGTAAAAACAACTCCATGTCCAATGCGTGATGATACGTAGTAAACGGCCTGGCCGTCGCTCCGCCGGGAATGGCGTGCATCATGGGAGTTTCCACTTCCAGGTATTTGTGTTGGGTTAAATAATGGCGAATGTAGTTCACGACTGCCGTACGGATACGAAACGTGCGCCGGGTATCCTCGCTCATGATGAGGTCAAGATAACGCTGGCGATACCTGGTTTCCTGGTCGCTTAAACCATGGTATTTTTCCGGCAGTGGTCGCAACGATTTGGCGAGCAAGCTAATATCATTGACCCGGATGGACAACTCGCCTTTTTTGGTTTTAAACACCACGCCTTCGGCGCCCACGATATCGCCTATGTCCCAGCGCTTGAAATCGCTGTAATAACCTTCCGGTAACTCATCGCGAGACACATACAATTGAACCTGTCCGGTCATGTCTTGTACATGCACAAAGGTGTTTTTACCCATGATTCGCTTGCTCATCATGCGCCCCGCCACTTTCACCCGGATGGGCTGGGCGGTAAGTACTTCATTGTCCTGCTCATCGTATTGATCGTGCAGCTCCACCGCCAAGGCATCGCGGCGAAAGGTGTTGGGATACGCCCTGCCCTGCACCCTCAATTCAGCGAGCTTTTCTTTACGCTGCGCAATAAGTTTATTGGTTTCCTGTTCGTCCACAGGAGGATGCTCGTCTGGTTTTTCGTTGTCTTGAACTTTATCGTCAGTCATTTGCAATCTCTTTGTAGATTGGTGCAAGGTTCGAAGGAAAAAGTACGAGTCTGAAGGTTTTTACCTTTTGCCTATAGCCCTCGGACCTCGCGCCTTTTTCATGCTTTTGTGGTTAATCTAAGTTTGATCAAAGCCCGCTTTTCAAACTGGCTTCGATAAATTGATCCAGCTCCCCGTCCAATACAGCCTGGGTGTTGCCGGTTTCCACTCCGGTGCGTAAATCCTTGATTCGCGACTGATCCAATACGTAAGACCGGATTTGACTGCCCCAGCCGATATCGGCTTTGGTGTCTTCCACGGCTTGCTGGTCGGCGTTGCGTTTTTGAATTTCCATTTCGTAGAGTTTGGCTTTTAATTGCTTCATGGCAGTGTCTTTGTTTTTGTGCTGGGAACGGTCGTTTTGACACTGCACAACAATATTGGAAGGTAAATGAGTAATGCGCACCGCCGACTCGGTACGGTTAACGTGCTGGCCGCCCGCGCCGGACGCCCGGTACACATCGATGCGCAAATCCGCCGGATTGATGTCGATTTCGATTTCGTCATCGATTTCGGGGCTGACAAAAACGGAGGCGAACGAGGTGTGGCGACGGTTGCCGGAATCAAACGGAGATTTTCGCACCAGGCGATGCACACCGGTTTCGGTTCTCAACCAGCCAAAAGCATATTCCCCCACAAATCGAACCGTCGCGCTTTTGATCCCCGCCACGTCCCCCGCCGAAGCTTCGATAACCTCGGTATCAAAACCGTGATGTTCCCCCCAGCGCAGATACATGCGCAGCAACATCTCCGCCCAGTCCTGGGCTTCCGTGCCGCCGGAGCCGGCTTGCACGTCCAAAAAGGCGTTATTCGGGTCCATTTCGCCGGAGAACATGCGGCGAAATTCCAGCTTTTCCAGGGATGTTTCCAGCCTGTCCAAATCGGCCAATACCGCATCAACGGTACTGCTGTCGTCCTCTGCGGCAGCCAACTCCAACAATTCTTCGGATTCTCCCAAGCCACTTTGCAAATCGGTCAGTACGTTGACCGCCTGCTCCAACTGCGCGCGTTCGCGCCCCAATGCCTGGGCTTTTTCAGGATTGTTCCAAATGGCGGGGTCTTCTAGTTCGCGGCTGACTTCCACCAGCCTTTCGCGCTTGGTATCAACGTCAAAGATACCTCCTGAGAGCCTCCGAACGGCTCTTCATGTCTTTGATGCGGGTAATGATGAGTGCTGTTTCCATTGTGAATTCTTACCTTCGTTGCGAAACGCGCAATGATACAACAAGATAACGAAAAACTGAAAAGGGGAAATGGTCAGTTTCAGCCGCCCCGGTGCATTTTCTTACAGTGCATTTGCTTAGGTCACCGCCCGGGCGTGTTTGATAATAAACTGAACGGACTGAACGCCATTGTATTCATTGATATCCAGGGTATAAGCCAGATGGATTTTTTTAGCGTTTTGCAACCAGGTGATGTCATTGACAAAAAACGCCAACGCCTCAACCCGCTTTTTCGCACCAGGCATTTGCAGCACAAATTTCAAATGGCGTTCTCCTATCACGCGTCGGTCCACGACATCAAATTTTCCGTCGAATAACGGCTCGGCGAAACCTTGCCCCCACGGGCCCGCCAGGCGCAGTTGCCGGGCAAATTCCAGATTGATGTCAGCTTCGCTCAATTCACCGTCGGAATACACGACGTGATGTAGGTCGTTGCGGTCCAACTTTCGATCCACTTCGTCATTAAACGCTTGGCTGAACGCGGTAAAATCCTTTTGTAAAATACTCATACCGGCGGCCATGGCATGGCCGCCGAATTTTTGCAACACGCCGGGGTGTTGTGTAGCCACCGCATCCAGCACATCGCGTATGTGAATGCCGGGTATGGAGCGGGCTGAGCCTTTAATGACCGGCATGCCACTTTTCGCATCAGTGCCGGCATCAGCGAAGGCAATCACCGGACGGTGTAATTTTTCTTTAATCCGTGACGCGACGATTCCAATCACGCCCTGATGCCAGCTGGGATCATACAAACACAGACCCACCGGCAACTCGGCATCTTCTCCCAACTGCATGCGATCAATGATTTGCAACGCTTGTTGTTTCATGTCCGCTTCAATGTCTTTGCGCGAGCGATTGAGATCGTCTAAGGTCGCGGCTAATTCCAATGCCCGCTGCCCATCGTCACACAACAGGCATTCAATGCCTATGGCCATATCTTCAATGCGTCCGGCGGCATTTAACCGCGGGCCCACCGCAAAGGCCAGATCCGCCGCCACCAGGCGATCCCTTTGCCGTCCCGCCACTTTGATGATCGCGGCAATTCCTGCGCAACATTTACCGGCCCGGATACGCGCCAAGCCCTGTGCCACCATGACTCGATTATTCCTGTCCAGAGGCACCACATCGGCGACAGTACCCAAAGCCACTAAATCCAATAACTCCGCGAGATTGGGTTCGGCGATGTGGTTTTGGCTAAAATAATCGGCTTCCCGCAGAAAGGTGCGAAACGCCAGCATCACATAAAAAATCGTGCCGACTCCGGCCAGGGATTTACTCGGAAAGGCATCGCCGGGAAAATTGGGATTAACGATGGCGTCGGCCTCGGGCAGTACAGCTCCCGGTAAGTGGTGGTCTGTAACCAACACTTTTATCCCCTGTTGTTGCGCAGCTTTGACACCGTCGATGCTGGCGATGCCGTTGTCCACGGTAATAATTAACTGGGGATCATAAGTGGCTGCCGCGGCAACGATCTCCGGCGTCAGTCCGTAACCGAATTCAAAGCGGTTGGGAACCAAAAAATCCACGTGCTGGAAACCAAATTGGCGCAAAGCCCGTACGGCCAATGCACTGCTGGTGGCTCCATCGGCATCAAAATCGCCAATGACCAACACCCGCAGTTGCTGCCGCAGGGCATGCGCCAACAGGTCCACCGCGGCAGCCATTCCGCTTAACAAGCTAAAGCGATGCAAATGCGCCAGCGTGTAATCCAGGTCTTCCACAGAGTGGACGTTGCGGCAGCGATAGATTCTATCCAGCACAGGATGAAGCTGAGGCGACAATGGTGGAACATTTTCCGGAACGACACGGCGGGCAATTTTAAAATCCATTGCTTATTTTCATGCTTAATCTGATTTAAAAGCCGGTATAATAAAAAAATTATCCGAATACCGGAACAAGATCTGATACTTTACATGAAAGCGGCACAATACAGGGCGCAGCAATGACCGAAAAAGCATTCATTCCCCTTAATATCGCGGTATTGACCGTTTCGGATTCAAGAACCGAAGAAACCGACACATCTGGCCGCTTATTGGTAGATCGTCTGACGCATGCCGGCCACACGTTGGCGGACAAAAAAATCGTTGCCGACAACATTTATGCCATTCGGGCGATTGTCTCCCAGTGGATTGCCGATCCAGCGGTGCATGCGATGATCAGCACCGGTGGCACCGGGGTGACCGGCCGGGACGGCACTCCCGAAGCCATTAGCGTGTTGTTGGACAAACAGATTGAAGGCTTTGGCGAACTCTTCCGCATGATTTCTTACCAGGATATCAAAACATCGTCATTACAGTCCCGTGCCTTGGCGGGGGTCGCCAATGGGACCTACCTTTTTTGCCTGCCGGGCTCTTCCGGCGCCTGCAAAACCGGCTGGGATGAAATTATTCAAGCGCAGTTGGATTTTCGCACCAGCCCCTGCAATTTAACCATGCTGATTCCGCGGCTTCTGGAAAAGTAGCCACCGACCGTATTTTCACATACTCACGCCTCCCTCCCCCCCTCATGCGGCGCAACGCATTGTAAGTCAACCTCATTTCACACTTGCTGACCGTGGTACACAGGGCCGGTCCATGTGGATTTTATTAAAGAAAAACCGCAATTTACCGTTAACTAAACCATTACAAGTCAGACTTTTCAATCCATAGCCCTCTAGTGTTGGCGCGAGCCACGCTGAAAATTTTATGCTTTTACCCACTGAAAAACATTGCAAACGAATTCGAGGTTTTTCACTCATTGAAATGCTAATGGTAGTGGCCATTTTCGCCACATTGCTGAGCATTGCAGTACCCGCTTATCGTAAATACACCGACGCAAAAGACGTGGCCATGGCAAAAAAAGAAATTGTGGAGATCAGCGCTGCCATAGACCGCTATTTCGCCAGCCAAGGCCGGTTTCCGGATTCATTGGTCGATGTCAGTCTGCAAAATAAACTCGACCCCTGGGGTAATAAATATTTTTATATGAACATTTCCGATCCTGCGTATTCGGGCAAAGCACGTAAAGATGGCAAACTGCACCCCGTAAATTCAGATTACGACTTGTTTAGTTCCGGAAAAGACGGGGAATACAAAGCGCCGTTTAATAACAGCAAAAGCAGAGATGACATCGTCAGAGCGAATAACGGCAAGTTTATTGGTTTGGCCGCAGAATATTGATTGTTTGGCAGCACCGTATTCATGAATATCAACCTTTCGTTATTTCAAAGCAAAGTCGCCTGGCGAATGTTTGCATTGTTCGTCGCCACCGCGTTGATTCCCGTGGCACTGCTGGCACTATTGACGTTTAACCAGGTTACGCGTCACTTAAGCAAACAAACTCAGCTGCATCTACACCAGAATACCAAATCCATAGGACTGGACATATTCAAAAAATTATCCTTTCTGGGAAATGAACTGGAGCATCTCAGCAAACAATTCGCCACAGAACCCAATGACACTTATTTATTACAACAGCTCATACGCGACGATAACTATGACAAATATTTTACCAGCCTGGGATTTTCCTCTAAAGCGGCTAACTACACGCCCATATTTGGCAAATCACTGCATCTGCCAGCGTTCACACAGGATCAATTAACGCATATCGCCACCGGCGCCCCTATCCTGCTCAATCTCTACGATCAAGACAGACAAAGCCGGTTAGTCTTAGTCAACGCCCTTCACCCCGATGACGGCGACAGCAACTATATCGTTTCTGAAATACGTCAGGAGAACTTTTGGAACATTGAATATTCACTGCCAGGGAACGGCAACTTCTGCGTATTCGGTAGTGCGCATATCGCGCTATTTTGTTCTGATGAAAATATCGAAGTACAATCATTGCGCAATAAACTTTTGATCACAAATCCGTCTGTGCCGCAATTTTTATGGCAAAGCGAAGGTATCGAATATGCGGCCTATTCCTGGCCCGTTTTCTTACAAGGGGCGTTTACCACCGGGGAATGGACCGTGGTGCTTTCGATCCCAAGTCACTATATCTACCAACCACTCACAGATTTTAGAAATATATTTCTACCAATTGTGATTTTATCACTGTTGCTAGTGGCCTATTTCAGCAGCAAGCAAATCAGACGCAGTTTGACACCGCTGGAAAAACTCAAAGCCGGCACCGAACGCCTTGCCGAAGGTGATTTTCAGGCCAAGGTCAACATATCCAGTGGTGATGAATTCGAAGATCTGGCGGCATCATTCAATACAATGGCTGAGCGCATCGACAAACAGTTCACCAGTCTACAAATCATGTCGGAGGTCGATCGTATTATGCTGTCGTCTTTGGACGCCAACTACATACTTGAGACGGTCATGGACCGGATTAAAGACATCAGTTATTGTCAAAGAGCCCTGATTTTCAAAGTCAAAGGAAAAAACAACCGAAAAGAAGCACGGTTTCAAGTGCATCATATGGATAAAACCCAGCCCTTCTTCCGCGATACAATAGTCATTGAATCTGCTGACGAACATATTCTGGAAGCAAATCCCCGCTATCTATTTGTGCATAGCGAATCCGATCCCCCCGATTATTTACAGTCGTTGATTATGGAAGGCGGCAAGTCGTTTATCATCTTCCCTATATACTTGAGAGAACAATTATTCACGCTGGTTGTGCTGGTGTATACCTCCAAAATACATTTTGAAGACTATGATTTTCGCCATGCCAGGGAATTGGCCGACCGCATCGCCGTCGCCTTGACCAATGCCGACTGGGAGGAAAAAGTCTACCGCCAAGCCAATTTTGACGTACTGACGGATCTCCCAAATCGCAACTTACTCATGGACCGATTGGAACAATCCATACAACGGGCCCGAAGAGACGGCACTCAAGTGGCGGTGTTACTGGTTGACCTGGATCGCTTCAAAGCCATCAACGATTCACTGGGGCACAACGCCGGCGATACCTTGCTGCGCAGAGTCAGCGAGAGACTGAAAAAAATAATCAGTACAGCAGATACCCTCGTGCGCTATGGAGGAGACGAATTCGTCGTCATTATGTCGGACATAAAATATCATACTAACTTCTTATCCGGCATCACTTTAATGGCGGAACGTATTTTAGACACGCTCATGAAACCCTATGGCATCAACGAACATGAGATCAATATTACCGCGAGCATCGGCATTTCACTGTATCCCTCCGACAGCCGCAACGCAAATGATTTGCTAAAATTCGCAGAATCCTCAATGTACCATTCGAAATCGCATAAAAAAGGCTTCTACCAATTTTATTCCAGCGAAATTAATGCGACTTCCATAACCCAGATTGAACTGGAAAACGATTTACGTCAGGCAATCAAACGTGATGAACTTGAGCTGTATTTTCAACCGCAATTAAATCTAACAAAAGGTGAAATTGTCAGTGCCGAGGCTCTAGTAAGATGGAATCACCCCGATTCCGGAATTATTTCGCCGGATACGTTTCTTCCCCTTGCTGAAAACATAGGGCTTTTTATTCCATTGAGCAATTGGGTAATAGAGCAAGCATGCAAACAATTGCGCAGTTGGATGGACAACAACAAACCGATTACCCAAATCGCTATTAACCTCTCTGCCCATCAATTCAAAACTGAAAATCTAACCAAAAGAATTCAATTTCTACTCCACAAATACAACCTGGATGTAAGTTTGCTGGAGCTGGAAATCACCGAAGATGCGGTCATGTCCAATATCAATGATTCGATTCTTACACTGCGACAACTCAACGAACTCGGCGTACAATTGGCTATCGACGATTTCGGCACCGGTTATTCATCACTCAGTTACCTTACCAAATTCCCGATTCATTTTCTCAAGATCGACCAGAGCTTCGTAAGAGAAGCGCCGGACAATAAAAGCGTCAACTCCATTATATCGGCCACCATTGCTATGGCCCACAGTTTGAAATTGAAAGTCATCGCCGAAGGCGTGGAGAATAAAGCGCAATTAGAATTTCTCAAATCTTTAGGCTGTGACATTGCCCAAGGATATTTAATCAGTAAACCGCTGCCGGCTCAGGACTACATCCGATTAATTGAAAATTCAGCAACCCGATATATAGCTTCCTCCGGATAATCCACTATTAAGGCTTTTACAAGATTGTTCTGGGTACTATAGTTGCTTTGCTGTTTTGTTAATTTGTTTACCCCTTAGCCACTAGCAATATAACTATGGCAGTTGTTCTATAAAAAGTTTGCAATTATCTTTCAAACCTAGGAAAATTAAAAAATATCAACAAGCTATTAAACAGACTTTAAGTGTTGAGTAAAAATAAATATTGTCAAAATCAAATTCCTTTCTATACTAACTCTAATATATTAGTCATGTTGAGCATGACTCAACCAAATTGCGGTGTTAAAACACATATATGGCTTTAGGCGCAACTATATTAACGTTAAGGAAAGCGCGCGGCCTAAGTTTGACTGACGTAGAGGGTCTGACCGGGATCAACAAAGGGGCGCTATCAAAATTCGAACGGGGATTGGAAGGCTTAGGTCCTCAGAATTTTGATAAACTTTGCACATTATTCGGCACCACACCTTCGGTGGTTTACGCCATTGCCCACAATGCCACACAGCAGCCTGACATTTTGACCAATGCCGCTAATTTGCAATTATTGGTACGAAATCTGACTAAATTAATTGACAAATACATTTCTGCGCCTGATGACGTGCGCGCTCAAATTGACGAGCTACTAGGTTAAGTCCTTTTGAAAAACGAAACGATTACCTTAGATCAGTTGCTAGACAATCCGGAGCTTCCATCATTACCCGAAGCTTTCCTAAAATTAAATGATCTCATTAAGCATGATCGACCCATTGCGGAGATAACCAAAGTCATCGAACGCGACCCCAGCCTGGCGACCAGGTCGCTCAAACTCGCCAATAGCGCATGGTACAAGCGCTCTCGAACCATCTCCACGGTAAAAGGCGCCATCACGACCATAGGTATGGACGCTTTGCACCAGTTGGTTTTTGCAACCTCTGTTATTCGCACATTCCAGGGCATTGACAAAGACATTGCCGACATGCAAGCCTTTTGGAACCAATCCCTGCAATTGGCGTGCAACGCAAAACGAATTAAAGAAACCTGTGGCGACGCAAACGCCATCCAGATGTTTACCTCGGGAATTGTCGCATACGTAGGTAAGCTGATTATTTATATAAGCCTCCCGGAAGTATCCCGGACTATCTTGCAGCATTCAGCGCAGCATCCCCAGTTGCAGCATGTGGAAGAACAAAAGTTGCTAGGCTTTTCCCACAACGAGATTACTGCCGCATTGCTAAAAAAATGGAACATCCCAGATACTACCTACGTACCAATCCAGTACTATACCCAACCTCAGTCTGCACCGGCCGAACATCTTTTGAATGCCGCCACGTTGTCCCTGGCGCATCACCTGGTGTTTAAAACAGCGGATGAATTAGACTTTGGCGATACCAGTACCGGCCTGGAAAAAACGCTAGAAATGTTATCACTGGCCCAGGACCAGTTACCGGCCATCCAACAGCAAGCACAAGCCGATGGCATTGAAGCCGCTGCCATTATCGGCATCCCCGCCCACTCACGGTAAGGGTGACCCTGGTCACATTTTTCCGCAGATTTCCAGGGCATCAATTAAAGGTGCGCTTGCATTCACTTCATTTATAGGCAAAATACTCAATTCTGTACGCCGATTGTCGATAGGATATGCATGATAAGGCCGACCTCAAGACAATACAGTTTTATGAAATGGGGCATTGTGATGAAGCTCCGTGCTTTAATTACCTGTTTGGCAGTGATAGTGTTATTGCCATCATTTGCCAACGCCGACGTATTAACGATACCGAACCTCAACAAGGGCTCAATAAATGACGCCCAAGACATTTCACGGCCAAGTCGCGGAATGACCATGGAAGAGGTTAGCGCGCAATTTGGCGAGCCCCAGGAGAAAAAACCGCCCGTAGGTGACCCCCCCATTACCCGTTGGGTATATGAGAAATTTACAGTGCATTTCGAACGCAACTATGTGATTCACACAGTGGTCCAGCGTCAATAACCGAGCACAATACTGTAGCGTGGCAATGGCCAGTGAATCTGGCGCTAGCGCCTCAACCTCTATATACTTTTGATCACTGCGAACACTTTTTTATAGAGCACTGATTGGATTGATTTACCATGAATTACTGCAGCCATTGCGGCTCTCCCGTTGAATTAAAAATCCCTCCCGGTGACAACCTTCCCCGCTATGTATGCAGCCACTGCGGACAAATTCACTATCAAAATCCCAAAATAGTCACCGGGTGTATTCCGGAATGGGAGGATAAAATTCTTTTGTGCAAAAGAGCCATTGAACCGCGTATTGGCCTTTGGACATTGCCCGCGGGATTTATGGAGAACAAAGAAACCACCAGCGAAGCGGCGGTGAGAGAAACCTGGGAAGAAGCCAACGCCCGCGTGCAACCTATCGGCCTTTATGCATTATTCAACATTCCCCACATTAGTCAGGTTTACCTCATTTTCAGAGCTAAAATGCTGGATATGAATTTTGGTCCGGGAACTGAAAGCTTAGAAGTTGAACTCTTTGAAGAACACGATATTCCCTGGGACAATATCGCATTCCCCGTCATCCGCGAGACACTGGTTCGTTATTTTAACGATAGAAGTACCGGGCAATTCGATTTTCACGTGGACGATATCGCCCCCAGCCTGACCATTAAGCGCTGAGCTACTGAACAGAGCTGAACTGAACTAAGCTCAACTCCCTTTATTTGCCGCAGCGCCGGACTTACGGAAGTATTCCCGTGTCAGAGCAAACACAACGGGGCTCAGCAGCAGCAATGCAACCAGGTTGGGTATGGCCATCAACGCATTGAGCGTATCGGCCACCAGCCAGACAAAATCCAAATCAGCGCTGGCCCCCACTGGGATGGCGAATATCCATAGCAATCGAAACGGTGTTATGGATTTAGAGCCAAATAAAAATTGCACACACCGTTCCCCGTAGTAACTCCATCCTAACAGTGTCGTAAATGCAAACAAGGCCAAACCAATGGTCACAATATAATGACCTATACCGGGTAAAGCCGTTTCATAGGCTCTGGTTGATAACGCTGCACCGGTTTCGCCACTGGTCCAGGCACCGCTGGTAATTATAACCAGACCGGTGATACTGCAAATAATGATCGTATCAATAAAAGTACCCAGCATGGCAACGGTACCTTGACGCACGGGGTCGTTGGTTTTGGCCGCGGCATGCGCAATGGGAGCGCTGCCCAAACCGGCTTCGTTGGAGAACACGCCCCGCGCCACGCCAAATCGAATCGCCGCCCAAACC
>JAJDNG010000135.1 GCA_022340845.1 Gammaproteobacteria bacterium
GTTGAGTAGCGCGTTATAGATTGCGGTGATGCCTTCCGGTTGGTTGATGCTGAGTTGTTCGTGTATGGATATGTGTAGACCGATGTGAAGAAACGGATTGCTTTGGCCGGTTTCGGGGAGGAAGTCTTGATCCAGGGAGGCGTTTTCATCGGCAAAGTATTGGTGGTATTCGGGGTGCATGGCGATGATATTGGCAATTACTTGTTCCAATGGCTCCAGGGGTTGTTTGGCGTTGTGTTTTCGCCAGGCCGTAAAGAAAACCTGGCGCAGTTGATTGCGGTCTTGGCCGTATAACATGTGTTGTACCTCAGTGTTTGCATTGCATATAAGGGTATTGTTAGGGTGACACGCTGAAAATTCCATGCATAACTTTTAATGCATAGTCGGGAATCAAAAGTTTAGCGCGCGCTGTCCCGGTTGCATCATTCCCACGGGCGACTGTAGCAAACTGAATACCGGGAGCCAAAAATTTTTCACCAGGTTTCCGATGACACAGTACGCTAGCCTCCGGTATTGCCCACCGTGCGAGATAAGGACAACTGGTTTGACTATAGGCTGGTAAATATCAGCTTGAGACAACCATTATTGTGTGCCAGCCCCGAACTGCTTGTGCTTATATTCGCAAAGATCTTCAATAACACACTCGCCGCACTTGGGTTTGCGCGCCATGCAAGTGTAGCGACCGTGCAGGATCAGCCAGTGGTGGGCGTCTTTTTTAAATGGTTCGGGCACCACTTTTAACAGTTTCTTTTCCACTTCCAATACGGTTTTACCCGGCGCGATTTTGGTGCGGTTGGCAACCCGGAATATGTGAGTATCTACGGCGATGGTGGATTCGCCGAAGGCGGTGTTTAAGATGACGTTGGCGGTTTTGCGACCCACGCCGGGCAAGGCTTCCAGGTCTACGCGGTTAGTGGGTACTTGCGAGTGATGTTTTTCGATTAACCTCCGGCAGGTGTTGATGATATTTTTGGCTTTGCTGTTGAACAGGCCAATGGTCTTTATGTAGGTTTTGAGACCGTTTTCATCCAGCTTTACGATAGCCTCGGGGGTGTTGGCTACCGGGAACAGTTTGTCCGTAGCTTTGTTGACACTTTTATCGGTGGCTTGGGCCGATAAAATCACAGCAACTAATAATTCAAACGGGGAGGTGTAGTTGAGCTCGGTGGTGGGTGAGGGATTGTTTTTTTGGAGGCGGGAGAATATTTCCGCTCTTTTTTGAGGATTCATTGATTAAAAACTGCTCAATTGTTTAAAAATACATCAACCTATCGAAATCTGAATATCCCGTTGGCGTATTGTGACCGAATGTGGGAAAAATACAATTGCTGAGTACAATAGTAGGAAGATGCCTTCCCATATCAGAAATGTCTCGGTAAGTGAATAGCGCACAACGACTTTATACACATGTAAAGTTGTTCGACAGAAATTTAATGACAATTTTATGACTAACCCCTAACTCAGTCACAAGAACAAGCATAACCTATTGATTAAATAGAAATATTACAGGATGGCTAAAAAACAATCATTTTAACATTGCTGTAACAAGGACGGGCATTGCACATCAATCCTCCCATATTGTCCACATAGTTATCCACAGGTTTTGTGGATAACAACAGCGTGGCAAGGCACTTTTACTTTGCTATAACTTTGCATGCCGAAGTGTTAAATTGTCGCCATGCCTGCCCAAGGAGTTAAAAATACCCCCTCACTATTATCTGTTGCGCTTCCCACCCCCTTGCGACGTTGTTTCAGTTACCTGCCGCCCAGTGACTGTGCCTCTAATCGCCTGATTTCCGGCCAGCGGGTGCGGGTACCTTTTGGCAAGAGTTGGAAAATCGGCATTATTGTGGAGAATCCAGCGCATGCAGTCGATGATGTAAAACTGAAACGCATCCACGATGTGCTCGACAAAGAGTCACTATTACCGAGTGATTTGCTGGCATTATTGCTGTGGGCCAGCGAGTATTACCAGCATTCGTTAGGCGACGTAATCGCCAATGCATTGCCGGTGTTGTTGCGCAAAGGGGAACCGGCTGAGTTGAAGGCCATGCAGCGATTTCGGTTGATTGCAGCAGGTGACACCACTGACTTAAATCGGGCGCCTAAACAAGCGCGGTTAGTGCAGTTGCTCGAATCAACAGCGCAAGGCATGACCGCGGACCAACTGGGCCAGCAAATGGAAAACTGGCGTGCTCCTATGACCAAGCTGATCGAAAAAGGCTGGGTGCAAGTCAGTGAGCAACGCGATTTCCCCGTGACGGACGCCCACCATCAAAAGCCAACGGTTCCTGAATTAAACGCCGCGCAAGCCGCTGCCGTGGATGCCGTTTCGCAGCAATTACAGAGTTTTTCGGTGTCTTTATTGGAAGGGGTGACCGGCAGCGGTAAAACCGAGGTTTATTTACGGGTGATAGAAGGCGTCATCGACAGAGGCCTGCAAACACTGGTATTGGTTCCGGAAATTGCTTTAACGCCACAATTGATCACTCGGTTTCAGAAGCGTTTTGCGGTGCCCATCGTGGCGATGCACTCCAATCTCAGTGAACGGGAACGGTTAAACGCCTGGTTGTTCGCCAAACTAGGGCATGCACGTGTTGTCATCGGCACGCGTTCGGCGGTGTTTACGCCTTTTGAACACTTGGGGCTGATCGTGGTGGATGAGGAGCATGATCCTTCGCTAAAACAGCAAGAGGGATTTCGCTATTCGGCCCGCGATATCGCCGTGCGTCGCGCGCAAATGTTAAATATTCCGGTTATTTTGGGCTCGGCAACGGCCTCACTGGAAAGCCTGCACAATGCCTTGCAAGGCCGGTATCACTATTTATCGTTGCCGGAACGGGCCGGTGCCGCGGTGCACCCGGAAATCAAACTGCTGGATGTGCGCAGCAAACCCATTCATGACGGCTTATCCAATCTGTTGGTCGATGCCATGCGCCAACATTTGCAGCGCGATCAGCAAGTGATGTTGTTCCTCAATCGCCGGGGCTTCTCGCCAACGCTGCTGTGTCACGACTGCGGCTGGGTCTCTGAATGCAGGCGTTGCGACAGTCACATGACGCTGCACTATGCGCAAAATCGCCTGCGCTGCCATCATTGTGGATCGGAACGGCCCTTGGACAAACAATGCCCCCAATGTCAAAGCGAGGAACTCATTCCCATCGGCATGGGCACAGAACGAATAGAGCAATCCCTGCAAACCCTGTTTCCGGACGACGTTATCATACGGGTAGATCGTGACACCACACGGCGTAAAGGCGCATTGGAGCAAAAGCTCGCCACCGTCAACGAAGGCAAACGTTGCATTTTATTGGGTACCCAAATGCTGGCCAAAGGCCACCATTTTCCCAATGTCACCTTGGTGGGGGTGATTGATATTGACCAGGGTTTGTTTAGCAGCGATTTTCGCGCCATGGAGCGCATGGCACAACTCATCACTCAGGTGGCCGGTCGCGCCGGGCGGGCGGAAAAA